>CAYYFM010000072.1:0-18602 GCA_964471375.1 uncultured Gammaproteobacteria bacterium | reverse complement strand
GCCACAACGAGTGTATGACGGTTTGCGATTTCCATCCGTACTCGATCGAACGTTTCCTTTGGCGGACCAAAGAAATGGCACAGTCCTCCATCTGGAAACCGCGCGACCCCATCAGAATCCGCTCCCCCAAACACTTGATCAATTCGTTCCATGAAAACTCCAAGCCGCGGAATCGTACGCGAGTTCCGCTGTTCCGTCAAGGTCATTAGGCGGCTTGAAGGAGTTCTGGTTTTGTTCCTTCACGAAGTGATTTTGCAATGTTTCGGATTGTATTTGGCAAATTTGTGTGCATTTCGTTTACCCAGATTCCAACTTCTGCGTCAGAGGATAGACGGCTTGGTGCAGAGACTGCTCGCGTGGCGGCATCGCGCATCGCGGTATTGAGTGCTTCTCGTGCGCCGTTTGGGATGTCTTGTCGCAAACGATCGGCTCCATCGAACATGTCTGCAAGCGTATCAAGCTGTGCGGCGGCTTTTGCAGGGTCGTCAGGAGTTGAAAAGTTTTGAAGATCAAGACTCGCCATGGCCGTGAGCATGAGACCGTATGCGTCCACTTCGGCACGGACCGCTTGTTCAGGCGACAGATTACTTCGTTCGTTTGAAGGAAGTAAAAGAGGACTGTCTTTTGGAAGATATGAAAGGAGTTCGGTTTTTGATGGGATGATGCCAACGAGTCCGGATCGTTCAAGGGATACAGAAAGAGACAGTGCCTGTTCTTGAACAACAACCGCCTCTTGAAACGTTTCAGAAATTTCCTGTGGAGTATCTGGCGCTGATTCATCACCCTCTAGAGAAGCAATTGGACGTGCTGAAGCGGTTTCGTCAGTATGTACAACCGCTGTTTCCATTGCAGCTGGAATAACTGCTACGTTGCCGTCACTTCCTTGACCTTCCGCATGAGCCGCAGCAAGCGCACCGCGACCTTCTGCGATTGCAGCTTGAAAGTCGTCATTCGTCGCTTCAAATGATTGATCACCACCAGCACTTGGTCCGTTATCAACCGTTGGTTCAACTCCAAGATTTTCTGCAACCGTTTTTTCAATTGCCGCAATACGTTCTGCGTCCGCTTGTGCTGCCAGTATTTCTGCATTGAGTGCATCTTGCGCTTGCTTTTCTATTTCCTCCCGAGTCAACTCAGTAGGGGGCACTGCCTCTTCTGCCTTTTTTTCCACATCCTTCTCTGCTTCTGGTGTCGTAGGAACAACCGTTTCCTCTTCCGCAACGACAGGTTCTCGTTCAGACAACACTGGCTCCGATTCTGGATTTACAGGATCTTGCATACTAATTTCCCTTTAATTTCTTTTTAAGTTCCTCAATTTTCACATTTTCTAACGCTTTCACCCTCCCAATCATCCCCTCCCACCGTTTCACCTTCGCCACCTTCGCCGCAGCTCGAACACGCGTAACGATCACGGTTGCTTTTTTTTTGAACTCCTCAGTGGCTGGGGTTAGCATATGACAAAATGATAGCACAGGACCAATTTTTTCTAAAGAAAAACACACCCTTAAGGTGCGTAGAAGACAATGAGATTTGCGAAGCGGTTGTCTTGAGACACTTCTTCGTCGTTACTGGACGAAATGACGCTGTCCATTGGTTCGTATCCTGCGTAGACCATGCCAAGTCGCATGTTGGAGCGAAGGACGCGGCCGGAATTGGCGCGAGCTTCGGTTGTGATGACCGTTGGGATCGGATCACCACCAAATCGAAGATGTTGGATCGCCGCACGTTTTGTTGCAGAGTAATATCCTCGATCACGACAGTCACGACGTGTGACAGCATTCGTAATATTGGCGAGTCGAAGTGGAAGTGTGTTCAAAAAAGGAATTTCAACCATTTCCACAACACAGGTAGAGACGATCGTGGTTTCTTCGCGCACGACCAGTACCATGCTGTTCTCGATGATCGATCGGACACTTTGTTCTGTGAAATCGATGTGATAATTCGAGTAGCCAGATCTGTAGATTGTGACGAGGTTAGAAATATCACCTCTGCGAACGTGTCCTGCTTTCAATTCTTCCACCGTCACATCTGGAAGCGGTCGAAACGGACGCTTCATCACTTGGAGATACAACCGTTCTTCTTCACTTCTCACTCGGTCTGAGACCACCCGACGCGCATTGTTTGCCCCGTAGTATGCGACACCGGCGATGCGTGGATGTCCACGCACAGGAATGAACGCTTCGAGCGAAAGGTTAAATCCACCCCAGTGAATATCCTGTACATCTGGTTGTACATCTTTCGTCACAAATGTGTGGATTTGGAGACGGGAACCATGCGCGTGTTCCTCACACAATTGTCGGAGACGCCAGTGAAGAAATCTGTCTGAATCGAAAATCTCCGTGATCACTCCTTTCGAGCGATCGTTGTGTCCGTCAAAAACAATGGAACCGATATTGCCGATAGAAGGAGCAGCGCTCATGGATCGCCTCTGGAAGCGTTGAGATGGTACGCGCTGATTGGGGGAGTGTCAATTATTTCCTCGCAAACCGGACGGGACTAAAGTCCCTGTGAAATGCGTAAAACTGGACGGGACTAAAGTCCCTGTGAAATGCGTAAAACTGGACGGGACTAAAGTCCCTGTGAAATGTATATTTCTATGAAATACATATTCCTAGGGACTTTAGTCCCGTCCGTTATCAAGCGCGTTACTCAATCGGTGTCAGGGATGTTGTAGAAACCTGTCCGGACTTCAAGCGTTCAAGTCTCGTTTTTACGATTTCGTTTTGTGGATTGTAGGAAAGGACGGTGGTGACTTGTTCAATCGCGCTGGCGATATTTCCTTGTTGTTCATAAATCGATGCCAGAAACCATCTTGCATTTGAGTACGATGGAGCGAGTTCGACCGCGCGTTCGAATTCTATCCGTGCTTGTTCCAGATCACCGTCGATATTTCGACGCAAGTACAGCATACCAAGTTGAAAGGCAACTCCGACATCAAGCGGATTGTATTTTTTGATACTTTCCATTTTTCCAATTGAGTCACCAAGTCGTCCTTGTCGTTCGTACGTCACCGCGAGCTGATAGTGCGCAGAAGCAAAATCTTTTTTGAGCTCGATCGCTTTCAGAAATGCGATTTCTGCAGATGCAAGGTAACTGTCAAGTTGTGTTTTTGCCGTCTGTGCGGTTGGTATATCGGTTGACCCAGTTAAATCTCGAACGGTTTCCGCGAAAGTAAGATACGTTTTTCCAAGCTCAGTTTGTGTGGAAGGATTTGTAGGTTCGAGATCGATTGCTGTTGAATACGCCGCGATGGCAAACGTTCCCGCGTTCCCAATGAGCGGAATAAATTCTCGATACACTGCACCTCGCACAAGCCAGTTGAGCGCATTACGATCGGACAATTCTGTCGCACGCACCGCAGCACGAATACTTTCAGAAGACAAAAGTTTGACGGCCTGTTGTGTTTCGGCTGTGACTGTTGAGATGTCCGTGAGATTTGCAAGTGACTCTCCGACTTGTAATAAAAGCGCCTGTGAAAGATTGCGTTCTGCGACGTCATTGAATCGGTTATAGCGAACAGCGGTTTGCAGTTCACTCACGACCTGAGCTGTTGAGTTATTATCAGAAGACAAACGAACAGCACGCGC
This sequence comes from uncultured Gammaproteobacteria bacterium, assembly GCA_964471375.1. Lineage (GTDB taxonomy): Bacteria > Patescibacteriota > Patescibacteriia > UBA9934 > GWF2-40-263 > YC12-FULL-57-11. The sequence goes on along the minus strand of CAYYFM010000072.1, from coordinate 15,015 downwards.
GAGGGCGATTTCAGATAGGTAACGTCCAGCGCCAACAAACATCACAGAAAGAACCATAATCGAGACGACGATCGCGGCTGTTGTGAATCCAAATCCAACACGTGGGTGTTTTTCAAAGGAGCCATCAACTGTTTTTGGCATGAGATGTGCGGCTATGAGTGCGGAGAGGATAAAAAGAAGTGAAATCGTCGTCATGTTTGCTGGATAGAGGAAAAGCGAAATCGCGAGAACGGTCCAGGCAGAAAAATCGACGAGTACGGCAGACCAGTCGCGATACGCGTGTGCACCAATCACTCGAGCAATACCTCGGACAAAGAAGACGAGTAGATAAATTCCAAGAGCTAATAATCCTATGAGTCCGAGCGAGGAAGCAATCGTGTGAATATAAGATGCACCACGATCGAAACGGTTTGCCCAAAGCGGCGTGATGTTGACGTCTTGTGGTTTGAACTCTGCGTAATCAAAAGCGAACGTTCCAGGTCCGGAACCAAAAAGCATCTTTGGTCCATTGAGAATTTTTTGCGCGATCGTTGCAGACGTTGAAAAACTTGGTGTGACTTCTGTTGGGAGTTGAAGGGAAAATGGAGTTGGGAGCCAAAGGAGGTAGAGAAGACTTATTGCAAGAATACCAAAAGGGAGGATAAATCGGCGTTGGTCATGAATGTCTTTGGCGCGAAGGAGTGCACAGCCAAGCAGTGGAAGAAGCCCGAGCAAGAGGACAGACCAGAGAACTCCGTAGTCGAGGATGAGAAGAAGAACAAGCGTTTCTGTCGAGATGATTAAGATAAGGATGGTTTCGAGTTTTCCGATCCCGTTTTTATGAAGGAGTGTGTGATCAGGTCGGATCGTAACGAGGAGGCCGCATCCAAAAACAGTCATGCAGGCGAGATAAACTCCAAGTGCATTTTGTGTGCCGATCGTGTTGAATAAGTCACCGGAGAATGTTTGGATGAGACCGTGTGTTCCGACGATTGTGGCGGATAGAAGGAGAAGTGCATGCATGGTGCGGTGTTCATTTTCACCATGGAGACGGTTGACGACAACAAAAAAAAGAATGGTGAGTGCAAAAATGGTCGTGACACTCATGTATTCTTGGCTTGATCCTCCGATCCAAGACAGATACGGAGCGGGAGAGCTGATCGCGGACGCGGTTGTGGCACCAAGGATAAGAAGCGGAACGATATTGAGCCAACCGGCGCGTAGATCAAAGTGTTGTTTAGCGACCATGGAGCCGATCCAAGATAAGGAAGCTGCAAGGGTGAGGACAACAAGAAGTGTTTGTTTGTTGATCTCGAGTGACTCAAGGGTGATTGGGAGAAAAAAAAGCGGGAGGAGGAATAACAGGAGATAAACAAGAATTCGTGTGAGTTTGTCGAGATGGGTTGAAATAGTGTTTGGCATATCGGCACTAGTATATCATCGACTGAGCTGGAATAAAAAAATCAGCCGAATGATCGGCTGAGAGTTAGTGTGGCATGCACTTGGCGAATTGCTCGTTGCAAGTGAGCGAGATGGACGTTCCAGCGATCACCGTAACGTCTCCTGCGTTTGCAACCACACCTTTGGTTTCGAATACTGCAGAAATGCGGTAGACACCAGGCGGAACTTTGCCTTCTTGGTGTGTGGAACCGCTAGATCCAACGAGTTGGATTGAGATCGCACCACTCTTGAGCCGAACCGTACCGGTTTCTGGTTCAGGTTCTGGTACGGGAACTGTGGGTTCGAGGACAATGATCGGTTCCGGAACGATCGCAGGTTCTGCGATCAATGGCTCCTTTGCTCGCTTTGCCTTACCATCTTTGATCGGTGGACCCACTGGTTGTTCTGTCACGACAGCTGTCGTCGGCACCACGACCGGTTCTGGAACAACTGATTGTACGGTCGGCTCCTTTACAGTCTCAATGGTCGGCACCTGTTCTTTCGAGTTCAACTTTGTGATCCCAACCGTCATGAGAACGAGTGCGGCAACTGCGATGATTCCTCTTTGCACCCAGGCTCGCGGAAATCGTGACTTGGATTTTTCAGGAATGGGTTCAGTCGGCACTTGCTGTTCAGCCGATTCTTCTGACTCGAACCACTGTGTGAAACCCGATTGAGCATTTTCAGTTTTCATTTCCGGCACGATCGTATATCCAGACACACCGAACGCGCGTCGAAGCGCCGCTTCTCCATCTGACGCATCTCGTCTGGACTCAAGCCAATTGGAAAATGCAAGATCGTTTGGCGGAAGACTTGACACGACAGCTTCAATCGCCTCTACCATTGCCTGAGCCGTTTGGTACACGCGATCTTTTGGATAGGTCCGTGTGGCACCAAACACGATTTCGCGCAGGCCGTCAGGAAGCGAAGTGAATTCTTGGTCATCCTTCTCGAGAATGTGCAGTGCCTCTCGAATGTTTGTCGGAACCTTTCCTGTCAGGATTCCGTGAAACGTTGCGGCGATCGAGTAGATGTCTGCACGCGCATCTGCGTCTTTGGCAGAACGCATTTGCTCTGGAGCCATGTAGTGCAGTGTTCCCATCGTTCCTGTTTGCGTATTTCGTCCTTCATCTGAATCGGACTCTTGGACAAGACGAGCAATGCCAAAGTCCATCAGCTTTACGACTTTTCCATCCCACCCAACCATGATATTGGCTGGCTTTATGTCGCGGTGAATAAGACCACCACCATGCAACATGATGAGCGCTTCAAGAGCTCCAAGGATCATTTTACACGCCACGCGTGGTGGAAGTGGACCGAACTTCGATTTCGAGTGCAACTTATGAGTGTCCTCGAGACTCACCCCACCAACATATTCCATGACGAGGTATGGGGTCCTCAAGGTCTCATCGAGTTTTTGCGCACCCGCTTCAAAAAGGGTCACCGTGTGAGGATGAGTTGCTCGTGCCATCGTGATCGTTTCCTGTCCAAAACGACGGATGTGTTTATCCTTACTCCTCCAGAGCAGTTCTGGATGCGGGACTTTGATGGCAACAGGACGCAGAAGTCGATTGTCTACGGCAAGGTAGACAACTGCCATCCCGCCTTCGCCAAGCTTGTGAATGACCTGATATCGGCCGTTTGGTCCGAACGAGATGGGGTCTGACGACATGAATCCTCCTAGGATAAATAGTACCAAAGAACGAAGAGATGAGCTTAGGGGATTTTGAGTGGATTGTAAAGGGGTTTTGGTTGAGGTCGTTAAACGGCCTTGACGGAATCCATCTTCTTTGCTGAACTTCTTAGAGCCTGTTTAGAATCTTTCTTCTAGTTGGAGTCGGGAGAAAGATTCTAAACAGGCTCTATAGGAGGGTTCATGCCAGAGAAGCCGATTGAGATTATCACGTCGTTTGGGGCGTTAGTCCGCGACGATATGCATCGCCGCGAGGTCAAGTTTCCAAAGGAAAGTGACCTTCCACGGAATATTCCGAAGATCTACGACGCGAAGTATGGACATATTCCGGCAGTGATCGGTGTGACGGGACGACTCGCGGCAATTCGTGAATTTTCGACACGTCGTGTTGCGCAGTGGCAGTTGTACTGCACTCCGACACATGCGCATGTACGCGATCGATTGTCGCGTCCAGACCTGTTGGATATTATCAACGATGTTCATACAGAGTTAACACGGAGCACTCCTCCACGTGGAGCAATGTACACCGCATACTTTTCGATTCCAGGAACAAAACTTGGTCCAGTCGATTCTGAAAACTTTTTTGACTGGAGTCATTCCTCGACTGCTGGTCTTGTACGAGATCAAGAGTTGGAGCTTCGTCGGTCATGGAATCCGTACCGCCATTTTTGTCACATCATGGGATACGACCTCATTCGTGATCCATGGAATGAGGACAAGGGTGTTGAGAAGAAAATCGATCGCGTCATCTGCCTCAAACTGAAGCCCGTGCTCATGCTTGTGTGGCGATCGTGGTCAAAAGAAGCAGATGTGTGTCCGATGCTGAAAATGCAAGGAGTTCCTGTCGAAGACGATTCTCGCACCGTGTATCGTCCGGACAACGTAGACAAGCGCATTCTTGATCGGCTCCCACCTGCGATGCGTCACACCTTGTTTGCTGGAGCGATCCCTGATCTTGAAGATGACGAGGATCCATATATCGTCCGCCTGCAGCGCCACTAAAGCGCTGTTTTTTCTTTTCATTGAGACCTCTGCAACTGATACGAATGGATACAAATTTTTTGTGATATGATGTGAGATATGTCTTCAACTTGTACTTCCTGTAAATCAAAAGTCGATGAGTGGAATATCGAATGTGGGGGTTGTGGGTTTACACTTGTCATGGAACCGGATGAAAAAATTCGGGCGCGGTATTTGCGTGGACCATCGCTTGGTGCATTGTTTTTTACCCAAGGTTGGACATTCGGCGCACGACTGTACGTCTGGTTTCTTATCTCCCTTATTCCTGTCGCAGGAATCGTTGCTTTATTCGCCTGTCTTTTTTTCGGTCGTCGTTGGTCGTGGAAAGCAGGCGGTTGGTCAGACTGGAGTGAGTTTCAATCCCGCATGCGCCTGCTCGATCTGATCGCGACGGTTTGGATCGTCGGGCTAGGTATTGCGTGGCTTTTTTTGCGAAAGAGTTAAAAGAATTATTGGTATATGTCTATCGATCGACCAGGTCCTGGAGAAGATGAACAAAATATGAAATGGGACGTTTCTGTAGAACGGCTTGCAGAGATACATAAGGAAGATATCAGACGAATCGAACGGTTAAATATAAGTAACGACAGTGGAAAAGCACAAATCATTCTTGTGTTACTTGGCGAACAGCCTGCGGTTGATATTTGGCTTTATCCGCAAGATGATTCATCAGAAACAGTCGTTTCAATTTTAAAAAACGCAGGGTTGTTCGTTGAGGCAGATCAAATAACAAAGCCGATGGGTTGGAAAATAAACAGACTCTATATTGCACGAACAGCTGAAACCGCACATGAACTTTTGCTCATCGCTCCACTGAGAGGCGCTAGAATAGAACATGAGAAGTACGCGCAACTTATGGGCTTTCCTCAGACAGCGATTGATGCGTTTGTCGGACGCTCACCTTTATTGTCAGAGGAGAAGGATACTAAGATTTTTCATGATACGAGTATTCTTTTTGGAATAAAATTTTCAAAATCAAATTGGGCAGAAGAATTGCAATTTCTTCGCAAAAGAAGTCTTCTTATTAAAAAGTACGCACCTGATCTTTACGAACAAATGGTTAAAACACCGGAAGAGTTTGCAGAAGACGATACATGAAGGAGATGTTGCGGATCCAATTCTGATCTGCTACTGTCCGTAAACTATGTTGATTAATCACCTTGCAATTATTCTGGACGGAAACCGTCGGTACGCGAAGGATCATGGACTTCCGTCGCTTGAAGGCCATCGTCGTGGCTATGACAATGTCAAAAAAATTGCGATCGCTTGTCTTGATCGTGGGATCAAGCAGTTGACCGTATTTGGGTTTTCGATCGAGAATTGGAAGCGGTCAGAAGAAGAGGTTGGATATCTCATGGATTTGCTTCACCGCGCGATTACGATTGATTTGGAATTTTACATGAAACATGATGTGCGAATGAAAATTATCGGACGACGGGAAGGACTGTCAGAAAAATTGATCTGCGCAATAGACGAGGCTGAAGCGCGAACAGCGAGTAATACGCGGGGACAGCTGAATATTTGCATCAACTACGGTGGCCGAGCAGAAATTGTCGATGCAATCAAGTTGTTGATTACGGACGGCGTCCGCGCTGAGGATGTGACAGAAGATCTTATCACTTCAAAAATCTGGATGCATCATCTCCCCGATCCAGACTTGATCATCCGCACTTCTGGCGAACAACGTCTCTCTGGTTTTCTCACCTGGTCTTCTGTCTACAGCGAACTCATGTTCCTCGATGTCTACTGGCCTGCGTTTACCACCGATCATCTCGATTCAGCAATTACAGAATTCGAATCTCGCTCCCGCCGATTCGGAAAGTAATAATTCGTATTTCGTAATTTCGTACAATTCGTAATTCGTCATCCTATGAAAACAGACGATCTTTCTCGGAGTGTTCAGGAGGCGTACAAACAAATTGCGAAATCGTATCTGAAAAAAGTACGCTCTGGTTCGCTTGATCATCGATTTATTGAAAAGTTTTTAACGTTGTTTGTTCCTGGACAAAAATTGCTCGATATCGGAGCCGGGACAGGAGAAATGTCCGCAGAGATGGTTGCGCATCATCAGCTCGACGTTTGTGCAATTGATTTTTCTCGTGACATGGTGCGACTCGCAAAAAAAGAACATCCAGGACTTCGTGTGCGTCGCATGGACTTACGCAAACTGATGTTTTCACCAAAGGCATTTGATGGAGTGTTTGCCATGTACTCGCTTATTCATATTCCAGAAGGAGATGTTCCAGATGCTTTGCTTGGAATTCATCGAATTTTGAAACCGGGCGGGTATGTGTATCTTGCGTTACAAGAACCACGTCATCGCATGCAAAAAGATGGATTTTATCCCGTTGTCTATAATCGTAAAATCAACATGTTCATCAACTTGATTACAGAAAAAGAGATGAGTGGGTATTTGAAAAAGGCTGGTTTCAAGATTTGTGAAGTATCAAGACGAGCACCGCATATCGAGACAGAGTATCCATTTACAAAATTATTTATCGTAGCACAGAAGAGAAAGTGATTTACAAGATTCTTTTAATAAAAAACACAGTCCGATTTAAGTCGGACCGTATTTTTTTTCGGAGGCACGAGACCATCCCTCATCAAGTGAAAATATAGTACCAGTCAATAGTGAATTTGTCCAGATCAATCGTCCGTGGACGCGTGGGGAGTTGAACCCCAATAACCATCTTGATGAGGGATAGTCATGAAACCCTCCGCGCCCACGGGGGGCTGATCTGGAAGGTGATTTATGTACTTTGTTCTGTAATTCGATACGACAACGCTTCAGAGATGTGTTTTTCTTGAACTTGATCTGAACCATCTATATCCGCAATCGTTCTCGCAACTTTGAGGACGCGGCTGTAACCTCTTGGAGACAGTGATTGGGTGTTGAGAGAATGTTCCAGAAGAATTTGTCCTGACGAGTCTGGTTTGCACCAATCGCGGATGCGGGATGTTGGGATTTCGGAGTTGGTGAATAGTCCTAGACCAGAAAAACGATCGGATTGTTTGTTGCGAGCAGATTCAACTCGTTCTCGGACGAATGAAGATTCTTCGGCAAGTGTATCTCCAACGAGTGTTTGCACATCGAGGTTTGGAACGTCAATAACGAGATCGAATCGATCAAGTAATGGACCAGAAATGCGTTTTTTGTATAGACTTGTTGAACGTGTCGTGCAAATACACGTTCGTTTTGGATCGGTTGCGTAGCCGCAAGGACATGGGTTCATGGCGGCGATAAGGAGAAAGCGTGACGGAAATCGGAGCGTTGCGGCTGCGCGTGAGACGGTTACTTCTCCGTCTTCGAGTGGTTGGCGTAAATGCTCAAGAACGTGACGAGAAAATTCTGGGAGCTCATCGAGAAATAAAACTCCACGGTGAGATAAGCTCACCTCGCCAGGTCGTGGCCACGCGCCGCCGCCGACTAAAGACACAGCAGAACAGGAGTGGTGCGGAGAACGAAACGGTCGCGTTCGCACAAGTCCTTGTCCGCGTTCAAGTAATCCTGCAACACTTGCGATTGACGTCACCTCGAGCGATTCCTGTGTTGTAAGTTTGGGAAGAATCGATGGAATTGCACGTGCGAGAAGCGTTTTTCCCGTTCCAGGTGGACCTTTCAGCAATACATTATGCGCACCAGCCGCAGCAATTTCCAGTCCACGCTTTGCATGCATTTGTCCTTTTATGTGTTGAAAATCAACGGGGAATTTAATCAATGTGGTTTGATCCTCTTCATGCACAGAAGGTTTAATTGGACAAAGACCGTTCAAATGTTCAATTGCACCCAATAGAGTTTCAACTCCGATAACAGAAAGGTTTGGGACAACAACAGCTTCCGAAACATTTTCTTTCGGAACGATCATGTTGGTGTAGCCAGATCTGACAGCCATCAGCGCGGCAGTCAGAACACCGTTGATTGGTCGCACAGAACCATCAAGTGCCACTTCGCCAAGAATCACTGTCTTTGCTAACTGCTCCGCGTAACTCGGCTTTCCAGCACAGATAAGTGAAATAGCAATCGGGAGATCATAGATAGGTCCTTGTTTCTTAATATCCGCTGGCGCCAAGTTTACAATCACACGATGGCGTGGAAATTCGAATTCAGAATTGCGAATCGCAGAGCGAATGCGTTCTCGTGCCTCCTTAACAGATGTGTCGGGAAGTCCAACGATCGTAAAGCATGTCATTCCTTGTGAAATATCTGTTTCAATCGTGATTGGTTCGGCGTTGATACCAAGAATTGCTGCAGAGATGACGTGAGGCATAGGGAGAAAAAGCCCGGAGGCTTAAGGCTTTAGGCATAAGGGTAAAAAACAAAAAATCCCCGCGATCAATTGCGGGGATTTCAGATTGATAAATATAGTATAGCTCAATGTGAGTGATTTGTCAAATTTGAGTCTCGTCCGTTTGTTGGGAGAGGCGGATGCACTCGTCTACTCGTAATCAAAAGTAAAATAACTCCAACGACAATGATAATGTCTGAAATATTGATCGCGGATCTGCCGAAGATGATGAGATAGTCGACGGTAAAACCGTAAACAAGACGGTCGTAGAGATTTCCTGCTGCTCCAAGAACGATCATGAGTGCAGAAAGGGTGATTCCGGGACGATTCAATCCATTTTTATAGGCAACAACGAGTAAAGCGATCCCAATAAGAATTGAAATAAGAACGATAAGTGGCATTTTGAATGGGATATCGAATGCAATTCCAAAATTTTTGTGAATAGCAAGTGTAAAAAGTCCTTGAACAGAAACTTTTGACTCGTCGGGGAAGGTTTGAAGAGCAAAAAATTTGATGAATTGATCAAGTAAAACAAAACCCGCAATCAGTGGCAGAAACCATAAAATTGCGGGGCGTGGTTCGTTCACACTTCTTGTGTCAGTGTTTTTTTGCACTGAATGCAGGATGTTGACGTTGGTCGTGCGATCATTCGGCGCTCATCAATGGGTTGCTTGCAATATTTGCAGTCACCATATGTTCCCGCATCGATCATTTTGAGCGCCCCTTCTGCATCTCGCAACGCTTTTTCAAGCTCATCCTCAAGTGAAAGATTGTCAGAAAATTGAGCAACCTCAGCAGCATTATCCCCTTCTTCGTTACCAATATCTTTAAATTCGACCTGCATATTTGCATCCGCAGATTTTGGGTTGCGATGTGAAAAAGACCCAAGCTCTGCCTCAAGTCGTGACTTTTCTATGATCAAAAACGCTTTCAGTTTTTCCAATATTTGAACATTCATACAGGTTTTGCTTAGTATGCTGAAATCCTAGCATTTTTCACTATAGATAGCAATCCGATCAATGAAACCGTTGAAATACTCCATCCATTACATAAGCTTGTCGCCTTTCGAGTGTAAATAAAAAGGAGGCCGTCGCTTCTAAGTATATATAAAGCGCGGCCCCTTTCGGGGCCACAGTCAGCCCTTGCGGGCATCGGGTTGTGAATCTTTCTATTTAAAAGATGCAAAACTCGATGCCCAGAACGACATGAAACCGTGTTCCCGTACGTATGACTTCTCTACCACTCTTAGGTTTTGCTCGCGCTCATCAAGCAGAGCTCAATGATAATCATGCAAGCGAACCTTAGATGTTTGCTTTTGTTTTTGTTTTCTCAATCAGAACAGTAGAGAAGCGGGATATTTCCCGAAAACCAATTTGGAAAGATGCGTGGGGCGCAACTTGCCGGTCTTCGGAAAACTTCCCTGTGAAGGTATTTGGAAAGAACGAATGTTGGGTACACAGATATAATACCATTTTTTTGATCAACTGTCAAAGTATATAATGGTGCTACATTAAGCTAAAAATATTAGTGATGAAACTATTTTGTGTTCAACGTCAGTTATAGTAGTAGAAAGTTATCCACATTTAGGTGTGGTTATAAGCAAGTTATCCACATCATTAAAGGTCCCTCTATAAAATTTCCGCACTAGAATGCTAGGTGGATTGTTGAGAAGAATATTCCATTGTTTACACTTATTGATGTGAATGTTTGAGATAGAAAGGTAACAATGTCTGTTGTACGAACAGTTTGGTCAGACACACTGTTTAATAGTGCAGTCGTCAGAATGAGAATGTTTTCATCTAGTTTATCCAATTTAGCCTTATCTATTGGGTTTAGCCAGAATTCTAGCAACTCTTCATTATTTGTAATGGCAAATTGTCCATCTTTTTCAACGGAATAAAGATAGGAACCACCTGATATTGCTACACGTGAGACAAGCATCCCCGAGATCGTTGTCTCTTCAATCGTTGATAATCCGGAGTCAATAATAATTTCTGTAGCCTTGGAATTATCTGGAAGTGTTAATAATTGTTGTTTAGGCTGCTTAAATGACGCAGATTGTTGAATAATTTTTTGTTGTTGCTCTTTATCAAAATTTTCTGTTGAAGAAGAAATAAGAAATCCATTATCATTTTCAGTTTTTGTCAGGATCAAGTACCCTGCTGTGTTCAAAATGGATCCAAGTGTAGTGGTGTCTGATAATGGTATAAGTGAATTGATCTGTAAATTTGGCAACGCAGGCGTAGCCAAAACTGCAATTGTGTTTTTTGGGATGTATTTCAAAGGAAGTTGTGTGTTTTCAATCTTATTTGATCTGATGGTCAGCTCATTTTTATTTGCATACATAATACCACTCCAGTCGGACTCAACTTCATACAATTCAGCGATGCGTTTCCAAAGTGGTGAGTGAATAGATCGCAAAATATTATGTGGCGGGTTCCATGTGTCACGTGCGATTGGACGGTCAGACAGTAAAAAGACATGTTTCCCTACGTTTTCTACAAGTATCCCCAGTTGATCAAACGTCTTCATTGGTAAAAGTGCTGTTTTAGATCGAATAGCAACTGATCTTATTCCATCTTCTGCGATAAAGAGAGAAAATTCACCCTGAATGTACGGCTGCATATCAACAAAGGTCAAAGACCGGTTGCTGATCAAAGGGAAATTTCTGATGATATCCATGATCGCGTCAGAATTCGTTTGGTTTGGAGTAAAATGAACAACCATTGTCGTTCCAACAGGCGCCGCGTGAGATGTAGTATCCCGTTGAAACCACCAGATCCCTAAACAGAAGATGATCAACGCTCCTGAAGATCCAAGGAATACTGAAACGGAAACAACCCGCCGTGAAAGGCGGGTTGTGTGTTGATAGCGATGCAGTGGGATATTGAGCCTTTGCACAGGATGATTTTCAGGCTCCTCCAAGCATGATGATGTTATGGTCGCGATCCACGAAATGGTGGCTTTCCACCGGATGATCGCGAATCAAAGCCATTTTGCGTTGAATGTGCAGGCCTTTCTGGGTACACATTATCAGGTGCTTGCTTCATGGAGAGATTAATTCGGCCAAGGTTGTCAATTTCCGTAACCTTTACGTTTACTGAATCCCCCACCTTCACAATATCACCAACCTTTTCTACACGCCATGGTGCGAGTTCGCTTACATGAACAAGGCCTTCCTGTTTTGGCAAAAACTCAACAAATGCACCAAAATCCATGAGACGAGTTACTTTTGCCTTGAACACTTCTCCGACTTCTGCTTTTCTCGTGAGATTACGAACCCATTCAAGCGCTTTTTGAGCTCCTTCTGCGTTTACAGACGTAATCATGACTAGGCCATCATCTTCAATATCGATGGCAGTTACACCCGTTGTTGCTATGATTTCATTGATCATTTTTCCTCCTGGACCAATCACGCTTCCGATTTGTTCTGGATCAATGCGAATCGTGATAATGCGTGGAGCGAATGGAGACAGATCTTTACGAGGTTCTGCAATCGCTTTTTGCATGACGTCGAGGATTTGCAAACGAGCCGTCAGAGCCTGTTTCAAAGTTTGCGCGAGAACATCACGTCCGACACCGTTCGTTTTTGTGTCCATTTGGATCGCGGTGATTCCTGCACGAGATCCTGCGATTTTGAAGTCCATTCCACCAGCACCATCTTCAAGATCCTGAAGGTCTGTGAGAACTTTCCATCGGCCACTCGCATCCGTTGCCAGCCCCATGGCGATTCCTGCAACAGGCGCTTTGATCGGAACTCCCGCGTCCATAAGAGCGAGTGTTGAACCGCAAGTCGCACCCATAGAAGAAGACCCATTCGATGAAAACACCTCAGACACAACACGAATGGTGTACGGAAACGCTTCTTTTTCAGGAAGCATCGGGAGAAGTGCTTTTTCTGCAAGCGCTCCGTGTCCGATTTCTCGACGGCCTGGTCCACGCATTGGTTTACATTCACCAACAGAGAATGGAGGGAAGTTGTAGTGGTGGAAGTATTGCTTTGTCCCTTGAAATTCCATGGAATCGAGCGTCTGAATGTCCCCTGGAGCACCAAGAGTAACCGTTGAGAGCACCTGTGTTTCTCCACGTTTGAAATGTCCAGACCCGTGTAGACGTTTGAATAGTCCGACTTCAGATTCAAGTGGGCGAATCTGAGTAATCGAACGGCCATCAACACGTTTTTCTTCATCAAGAATGTGTTTTGACACCTCTTCTTCCAATACTTCCTCAACAATCGCTGTGCCGAACTTTACATCTGGAGCTTCAACACCTTTTTCAAGAAGAAATTTCTCTGTGCGTTTTTTTGTTTCAGATTTTTGTTTCGCTCGTTCTCCTTTTGTTGCTTTTGGGGTTCCGAAAAATAATTCTGTAATCTGTTCTGTGATGAACGGTCGCGCAATTTTTTCTACTTCTTCTTTCCTGATCTTTTTCGCTTTTTCATCTTCTGTTTTTGGACTCATCATGTCACGCTTTTCTTTTCCGACCGCCGCACGAACTTCTTCGATGAGTTTAAGAGGTTCCGCTAAATGTTTTTGTCCAAAGTCAAAGGCATCGAGAACAACATCTTCTGTCACTTCAGAACATCCCGCTTCAACCATGATGATTTTTTCCTTTGTTCCAGCAAATGACAAATCAAGTCCAGATTTTGCGCGTGCTTCATAGGATGGATTGATAACCCATTCTCCATTGATCTGTCCGATGCGAATGTCAGCAATTGGACCAAGCCATGGAATGTCACTGATATGAAGGGCACAAGCGGCGGCGACGAGCCCGATGATATCTGGGTCGTTTTCACCATCGAATTGCAAACAGGTAACAACAACCTGAATTTCATTGCGCATTTTGTTGTCGAACAATGGACGAATTGCGCGGTCGATGTAGCGCGCGACAAGAATTGCTTCGTCCGTTGGACGGCCTTCTTTTTTCATGAAACGACTGCCTTTTATACGACCTGCTGCATAAAAACGCTCTTCATATTCCACCTGAAGTGGAAAGAAGTCGAGTCCTTCACGGACAGATTCGCTCATACAAGCGGTGGCGAGTACAACTGTATCTCCGTAAGAAACGACACAAGAGCCATTGGCAGGGTTCGCGAATTTTCCGACTTCCACCGTGAGATCCTTCCCTCCCCATTTTGTGGTGAATAGTGATTTGTCAGACATAATGATGTTTTATCCTGCTGAGGCTGAAGAGTTCGAGATTAAATTCTCGACTTCTCAATGTCCTAGCAGGAAGAGTTAGTGTTTTTAGAATTCAAGACGGCGACCGCGGTTTTCCTCTTGATCGGACTTTGGGGCGGACATAAAGAAGCCACCAGAATCGTCTTCTTCAGGTTTTTCTTCTAGAATCTCTCCTCCTTTTGGCGCGCCTGCACCAGATGGACGTCGGGCAGGACCGATAAGGAAACGGCGCTTGTTGTCAGAGAGGTTTGTGTAGTCGTCGGCTGATTCTACAAGCTTACTCGCGGTTGTTTCGCGAAATCCGATGATTTCAACGATGCGTCCGCGCGATTTTGCAAACTCAACGAGTGGGACAAAATCGCCGTCACCTGTAACAAGAACGACAACATCAACCATGTCGAGCATGCGCACAACGTCGATCGCGAGTCCTACGTCCCAGTCGGCTTTTTTTTGACCAGACAAGAATTCCATCAATTCTTTCTCTCGCAGTTCAATTCCAAGCCGTTGAAGCGCTTCGAAAAATGGTGTTTCGTCCGCTGCTTTTGTTTTCACGACGTACGCCATGGCGCGAATAAGTTTGCGGCCAGCGACCGCGTCTTCGACGATATTTCCAAAGTTTACGCGGCGACCAAATAAATATCGTGCGGAGTAATACATGTTTTGTGTGTCGATAAAAACGCCGACACGCTGTTCTAAATGCTTCATCATAATATGAAAAAGGCCAGGGCCCGGGATGTACAGAAATTTACAGATATACAGATGTACAGATATATATTTGTATAAATCTGTACATCTGTATATCTGTACCGATCAGTACATCCTGGGTCCCTGGTATTCGTTTACAAACCGAGATCTTCTCGCAATTTTTTAGCAGCCTTTTCATCCTCACGTTCGAGGTACTTCATGAGGCGATGCCGTTCGTGGACTTTTTTAATAAGACCGCGGCGTGAAGAAAAATCTTTTTTATGCTGTTTCAAGTGGTCTGTTAAATCATCGACCTCTGCGGACAAAATAGCGATTTGCACCTGCGGCGAACCGGTATCCGATGCGTGTGTACGAAACTTCTCAATAATCTTCTGCTTTTTCTTAGGATCGAGCATAACGGTTATTTGTCACGATTGTCCGAGTACAGGATTTATTCCATGCACCAAGGCATCGTCTTATAAATTACCTGCCAATGATAGCAAAAGCTACTGTTTTCGTCAATGGAATCGGGATCAATGTTACGATGAACCTCATCTCTGCTGTTTCTTCATTTTTCGGTCCTAAGAAAAAATGCTACCATTCCTCCATATGCACGAACGCTCTCCTAATCCCCCATCTCCTGACCTCTCCCCAATCTCTCAGATGCGCCGAGCTGAGCTTTCCGACAACGTCGGGAGCTATGTTGATAATCTCACCGACCAACTCGCTCTTC
>CAYYFM010000071.1:0-14180 GCA_964471375.1 uncultured Gammaproteobacteria bacterium | reverse complement strand
ACCAGCAGATATCGTGATGTAGATCGTTTTAAGAATCCGTAGCTCGTCGAGAGATCCGATGCGTTGACGAAGGGGAAACCAGAGCAGAACCACATGGACGATCGAAGCGATGGAAAATGCCATCGCGAGACCCATGACACCAAAAATTCCAGACAACCAAAGCGCAGACATGAGTGAGAGTAGGGCAGAGACAAGTCCTGCGATAAGAGGAGTTGTTGTATCTCGCAATGCAAAAAAAGCACGTGCGAGAATGAAGGAAAGAGATTGTGTTACAAAACTGAAGGTAAAAAACGCAAGCGTGTTTGCCGTACGAATGGTCGATGCCCAGTCAAAATCCCCTGCTCCCGCAACCACACGAACAATTTGAGCGCGCAAAACGAGAAAAACGATTGTGAGCGGGATCATAAAAAACAAAACATGACGGACGGCATGCGAAAAAGTTGAGATAAATTTTGTGAAATCACGACGTTCTATTTCTTCGACAAACTGTGGGAAAACGGCGATCGCGTACGACACACCGATGATCCCGACGGCAAAAAATTGAATGTTGTAGGCAACCTGAAAGACCGTAACAGAACCAACCGTGAGTGTTGTTGCAATAATAGTGAGGACAACAAAATTGATTTGATTCACGGCGATACCGAGCATTCTGGGACCAGTCAATCGAAGCATTTCCTTCGTGTCTTTATCTGTCACGCGTATGACCGGTTTCCATCGATATCCTGCTTCGAGCGCGCCGTAAAGCTGAATGAGCATGTGAAGAAATGCACCAAGTACTACTCCCCATGCAAGCCCGATCGTGCCAAACACTTCGGTGAGCCAAAGCCCACCAATGATAATACCGACGTTATAAAAAATCGGTGCAAGCGAAAAAAGAAGGAATCGTTTTAAACTTTGCAACATGCTTCCAAAGACAACGGAGATCGCGAGAAAAATTTGTGCGAGAAGCATCACACGTGTCATATCCGCGACAAGAGATTGCTGAACTCCGTCAAATCCAGGAGCAATCAGAGCTGCGAACGGACGAGCAAAGATAGCGACGATCGCGGACAATATGACCATCGCGATGACGAGAATGTTTAAGGTGTTACTCGCAAATTTCCAGGCTTTTTCTCGACTCATCACTCCAAAGTAATGACTGCTGAAAATTGGGATAAATGTTGCGGACAGAGAACCAATCACTAGTAAACTAAAAACAAGATCTGGGACTTTGAAAGCCGCATAATACGCATCGAGTTCTGGTCCCGCACCAAAATGACCGAGGAGGATGCGATCACGGATGAGTCCAACGATCCGACTGAGAAAAGAAAACAAAGCGACGATCGACGCCGCGCCAACCATCGATTTAGATTCTCCATTAAAAAAGCGAAGAATTTGCACAAGACGCGACGAAAGTCGCTGTGAATGTTTCTAAAGTCGCTGTGAATATTTCTAAGGGACTTTAGTCCCGTCAGTTAGTTCGTCTAATTTCTCGTCATCCAAAACAACATCTGATTGATCGGCCACTGGTTGACCTGTCACAACAACAAGAGGTGATCGTCGCGAAAGCCGGACAATGAGCGCTAGTCCAAATAGCAGAAGCAAACCGAGAAGTCCTGAGAGGACCTGCACAACACGATTTTCAAGGGACCAAAATGGAACGGTTAAATTTGCGACATCTGTTGTTGCCTGATCGCTTGCGTCCGTGATCGTGTACGAAACAGGATAGGACCCAGGTTTTGAATAGGTGTGGGAAACAGAAGGTCGCGAGGATGTTACTCCGTCCCCAAAATCCCAACGGTAGGAATTCCCTGAATTTTCCGCAGCGATTGCCTGAAAAGAATAGGTGTTCCAAGAAATTCGGTGATAAGAAAAAACGGCATTGGCAGAGTAATGCGTTTCGGTTTCAGAAGATGGAGGCGTTTCTTCGGCAGAAGACGCCTGTCCTTCGACAAGCTCAGGGAATACTGTAGGCTCGGGAGATACAACGGGTTCTAAGACCAAAACAGTCTGAGGTACAACCGTCTTCGGCACTACCGTCTTCGGTGCAACCACCGACCTTGTCTCATCCAACGGATACGCATCTTTCGGGTCACTCACTCCATCACCATCTGAATCCTTACTTGTAGACTTTGTCCCAATCTCTTCCTCTACCTCATCAGATAATCCATCATCATCGTCGTCCTCATCACACGCATCACCTTCCCCATCTTCATCAAAATCGTCTTGACCTGCATTTTCATCTGAAACACAGTTATCTATGTCATTTTCTACACCATCGCGATCGTTGTCGAGTATCGGAGTGAGTAATTTAGTGACAACAAGATTATTTTCGTCGTTTGTATCCTCTGGATCTGTTCCTCGAATTTCTGCCCGGATATTAAACGAGCCTGAAGGGACAACAAAATCGACGTACACTTCTTCTGGAACACCTCCGACGCGAACAGATATCACTTGAGATTCATCAATCGGTACGGAACCTTGAAAAAAAAGAACATAGCCGGAAACGTCCACTTCCCCAACGTTGATCACCTGCGCGTAAATACGAACTTCGTTTCCTGCGATGAGTTCATCTGAAAAAGAAATCGCGTCATCAACGATCGCAAGGTCAACGGTTGCGGCGTTTACAGGAATAGCAATCAAAAAGCTGCCAAGACCTGTCAGTGTGAGAAATTGAAGCCAGTGAAGCAATTTCATAAAATCACGACGTCGTCGCCGGTCTGGAGCCAAAATTCTGATGCCTCATCGTAGGTGAGATGAAAAGAGAGAGTGAACGTTGGATGGATGCGGACGCTAACGAATTCGATTTTTGTTTCGGGGCGACCGACAGGAGCAAGGGTGACAACTTGATGATGCGAAAGACCGAGAGTGCTTGCATCTCGATCAGAGAGATGCAAATGTCGAGCTGGAATAATCACGCCAGATTTAAGATGAATCTCGCCGTTTGGACCAGAAAGTTTGCAAGGTCCAGAACGCAAGTTATCGCCAGAAACACGAACAGGTGCATCGATCCCAAGCGCAAATGCTTCGGTTGGAGATAATTCTATTTGTGTCGCGTCACGCGTTGGTCCAAAAACACGGACCTGTTCAAGTGAAACGTCGTTTATCCCAGTAATCGTCACCGTCTGATCACAAACATGCTGATACTGATGTCCAAGTTCAGACTGTTTCGTCAGTTTTTCAGAACCAAAAAGCACCTCAGCGTCCGTTTGGGACAGATGCACGTGACGATACTGAACGTGAACAGGGATGAGTGTTTGCACAATTGTTATTTTTTCACCTTTCCGCCTTCATTCTTCTTTTGATTCTTTTGTGTCCGAACGTATAACGAAAACGATCATGTTTTATCGGCCCAATCATTGCCAAATGTATTTCCGCCAATGTGTACTTGATCGCCACATTTACACGACCATCGCGATCGAGACGACGGATCGAGACAGGAATTTTTATTGATTTCAAAATACCGAACGATCCAATCCGAGCGGCACGCTGGGCATAGTCGTGATCTTCACAAAAAACAACATGTTCATCAAACCCTCCAATAGCCTCGTGCAATTCGCGACGAACAAACATACAAAAACCCGGAGCGTGTGGAAACACATCACCCCAAGTTCGGACATACACATTGTACGCTTTGTGAATCACATGATCGATCCAGGCATCGGAGAGCGGAAAAACATCACACGTGGCAAGATCAAGTTTGCGTTCAAACATTTCCCCAACGGATTTTTCCAAAAATTGCGGATCACGAAGTTCAACATCTGCGTCCAAAAATAAAATGAGATCTGTCAGAGCCTCAGCCGCTCCACGATTGCGACCTGGACCTGGCATGCCTCCTTCGACGATACGAGCTCCGTACGAAGCGGCAACAACGCGTGTCTGATCTGTCGATCCAGCATCTGCAACAATAATCTCCGCTGGTTGAAACGTCTGTTTTCGAATCGATTTTAAAAGGCAAGGAAGACTCGCTTCCTCATTTTTTGTTGGAATAACAATCGTCAGCATAACAGTATGATTCTACTCGAATTTTTGTTGCAAAGCAAACATTGCGATACCTGCCGCAACGGAAACATTCAGCGATCGCTTGCGTCCTCGCATCGGGATTTCCATGATACGATCGACACAATCAAGAACATCTTTCTCAATTCCATCCACTTCATTTCCAAGTAATAGAGCGATCTTCCCAGATAATCGCGCGATCGGCTCCGCACCCACACCATTTTCAAGAGCCACCACAACATACCCAAGTTCCTGAACCACTTTCATAACCTCAACCACCTCAACAACCTTCTCCCAAGGAACACGGTCCTCTGCACCGAGCGATACCTTCGCGATCTCAGGTCGTGGCGGAGTTCCTGTAAATCCGGTAAGGTAAATTCGTTCGATTCCAAAAGCATCCGCTGATCTGAAAATAGCACCAACGTTATGGAGTGAGCGAATATTGTGGGCGATCAGATACATAGAGCTGCGAATAACAAATTTTTACTAATAATACAAATGCTACAAATGGGTACAAATTTTTTAAATTCGAGACATGAATACCATTTGTAATATTCGTAGCATTTGTAGTATTAGTAGAAATTTGTTATTCGCAGCACATATGAAGCTACTCCAGCAAATCTCCGGCACGATTGAAACACTCGCTTCTGATGGCAGCGGGGTTATTTCGCGTCCTGAAGGAAAACCGTATCTTGTATACAACACGATTCCTGGTGAAACCGTCAATGCTACGGTGGTAAAACGCACGGGAGATGGTCATCGAGCGCGTCTTGATGAAGTCGTTCTGTCATCGTCAGATCGAGTAGTTCCACGCTGTCCGTATGCAGGAACGTGCGGTGGGTGCAAATGGCAGCATATTGATTATACACGACAGCTTGGTGAAAAGCTGAAACGATTACTGTCTGTGTTTACTGATGCCAGTGTTCCCTGTCCCGTTGAATCTGTTCTTCCCTGTCCAGACCAATTTTTCTACCGCAACCGAATGGACTTTGTTTTCGGCCGTGACGGTGAACTTGGACTGAAACTTCCCGATCGTTGGTGGGCAACACTTGATCTAGAAACATGTTCGCTGCTGTCTGAAGAATCCGCTGGAATCGTAAATGACGTCCGTGCTTGGGCAAAATCTACCGGTCTCCCCTTCTGGAACAATAAAACCCATACGGGATTTTTTCGATATCTGGTGATTCGAGAAGGGAAGAATACAGGTGAACGGATGGTGATACTTGTGACAACATCCGACTCTTTTCCTAGGGACTTTAGTCCCGTCTGTTTTGCAGAACTGATTGGAGACCGAGCAACATCCATCATCCACGGTACCAACGATCGTCTCACAGATCTTTCCGTCTCGGATGAAATCCACCAACTCAAAGGCGACCCGTGGATTCACGAAATCATCAACGGAGTGAAATTCAAAATCACTCCCAATGCTTTTTTTCAAACAAATTCTGTCATGGCCGCAAAACTTCAGGATGTCGTCATCCAATATTGCCATGATGCAACAGATCGTTCGACAGGGGAAGATCGTTTGACGGCCCTCGACCTCTACTGCGGATCAGGATTCTTTTCTCTCGCTCTTGCAAAACAGAATCCATCAATCCGTGTCATCGGGATTGAGGAAAATGCAGAAGCAATCGCCTGTGCAAAAGAAAATACCTTGGCAAACGACATAAAAGTCGAATATTTCGTCAGCAAGTCTGAAGATTTTCATTGGAGCGAATATTCCCCTGACATCGTTATCCTCGATCCACCACGCGCAGGTATGCATCCAACCGTCATCGAAACGCTTCTACGAGTAAAACCAAAGACGATCATCTACGTTTCCTGCAAATACGAACGTTTTCTTCAAGAATTTACTGGGACACCAACGCACCCCATCGGACTTTCCTCGGCCTATACACTCGAGCACGCATCCCCCCTTGATCTTTTTCCGCACACACCACACATTGAGTTCGTCGCTCGCCTTGACCTAAAGCAATAATCATGGTGTAATCGCCCGCATGTTAGAGACAAACACACAACTACTGAAATCTGGTTTTGTCGTTCTTGTTGGTCGAAGTAACGTTGGGAAGTCTACGCTTCTCAACACCTTGATCGGTACAAAAGTTGCGATCACGACTCCGAAACCACAAACAACACGATTACCTGTTCAAGGAATTTTAACGCGTCCTGAAGGTCAGGCGGTTTTTGTGGATACACCGGGACTTATGAAGAAGGCGAAAGATCCTCTTACAAAAAAACTCCATGACTCGATCAAGGAATCCTTAAAGGGTGTTGATATCATCGTGTACGTCGCCGATCCAACACGTTCAATTGGGGACGAGGAAAAGTCCGTTCTTGCGCTCATCCGAGACATTCAAAAACCAAAAATTCTAGCGATCAACAAAGCCGATTTACGCGATCGACCTTTCTCTGAGCATTACCGTGATCTTTCGGATCAATTTACCTCCGTCGTAGACATCTCAGCTCTCACGGGGCGTGAAGTAAACACCCTTGCTGACATGATCTTTGACGCGCTCCCTGTTGGAGAACCATTTTATCCTCTCGACCAGCTGACAAATTTAAAAAACGAAGTTTGGTTTGCAGAACTCATTCGAGAAAAATTATTTTTACGATTGCGTCAGGAAGTTCCGTATACAACGCACGTTGAGGTCGAGGAGTTGGATTCTCGTCCGGATGGAACGTTTTATGTCAAAGCGACTATATTTACAAACGAAGAACGATACAAACGCATGATCATCGGAAAAGGTGGACAAGGGATCAAAGAAATAGGGCAAGCAACACGCAACGAACTTGAAGCGGTCATGCTCCGAAAAGTTTTTCTTGATCTTACGGTTGAGGTTGATCCTCACTGGGTGGAGAGACTTGTGTAATTTCACTCACCTCAAATCCTTCAAACGATGCGAGGGCATCGAATTTTGCTCGCGCAGCTGGCTTCAGGGTCAACGATAAAATGATCGGTGAATCCGCATTTGCTAAAATAACGTATGAGGCGAACCAATTGGACGCCTCTATTGTTTTTACCTGAGCAAGTTCTCCATTGAGTCGAATCCAGTCTTTCGAATCTGTATCTGTCACGGTCACCGTGAGTACATCTTCCCCTTCTGGTAAATCTGTCGGAGGTTGACCGATAAGCGCAAGAAGACTGTCGAGACGGTCCGCGAACGATAAGACGTCTGAAATCTCGCTGTCGAATAGTCCAAGTCCTATTTGCGTTTTTCCTCCGTTCATTAATTCCTGATATTTTTCTTTTGGCAATAAAACAAATGTATCGGTTCCGTACGTTGTTGATGTTGTTGGCCACACGGCTGGGACGATCACTATCTGCTCTTCAGATTCCTTTCCAAAAAATTCAGCAATTTTTCCTCCAATCCCAAAAACCGTTTGTCTGATAGTGAGGATATCCCCAGCAACAAGTGTAAGCGCAACAGGTTCAGGTGCGACGCACCCCGTGCCTGTCAGCACCATTACGACGATGCCAATTCCCGCAACGATGCTTCGTCGGTTTCGCCACATATCCATTTTTTGGTTACGGTATTATAAAAAAATGGAACCCCACCACACATTCCTCGATCAAGCTGTTCTAAACGCGTTTTATTTTCTTCATTGTGCCACACCTCCAATTTTTCAACCTCAACACCTTCTGAAATAAGTTTATCGATCATCGGCTCCATTTTAACGCAGTGCGGACATTCGGTGCCGTAGAAATTTAAGAGAGACATAAAAAGGAAATTTAGGGAATGGAATTTAGGATAAAGGGAGTTAGGATCCAAGGAAAAACCCTAAATCCTAGATTCTTAACCCTACATCCTCTATAATCGTATCATGAAATACGTTCTGTATACCATATATATACTGCTGACCGCCATTCTCCTGATCGGGCAGCGATTTGGGTTTGTTTGGGCGGGTGGGACTGGATATATTGCGGAACGCCGAGCAGGAATTGTCGCGATCGTTGGAGAGCCAGATGTTGATCGTATCGGTAAAACGCGAATCGCCCAGCTTTGGCAATCTGTTGCTCGGGGGGAAACGATCAGAACGGGAGTTGGGGAACGCGTTCTTCTCCAGCTCGACTTTGCAAATACGATCGCGCTTGATGAAAACACGGATGTGATGATCGAAGAGAATAATCTTCACGCCATCAGAGTCAAACTTTTGCGAGGTCGAGTTTATGCAGATACTCATGTCACAGATAGACATGACGAAAATCCTGATTGGGCAAAAACAATTTCGATTGATACGAAAGCATCAAGAACAACGATTGAAACAGGATCGGTCACGATCGTCAATTACGATTTTCTCGATCGAGTTTCCATTGCGCCGATTGAAACCGAAGCGGAAATTGTTGTAGGCGGCGATATGATGTTCAACTCAACAACTCCTGTCATTATCGACGATGCGTACGGAAATATGCTGGACGAAAACGCACCATTTAGTATGTCGTCGCCAGATGTGATTGATTTTTATCAGTGGGTTCAAAACGGACGGGACTAAAGTCCCTATGAAATTTTTACAGCCACTTAGGAAATTTTTACAGCCACCAAGGAAATTTTTACAGTCACTTAGGAAATTTTCACAGTCACTTTTTTACCCACCAAAGCTTTAGCGTCGGTGGGAGTGGCGTCCAGCGGGAATCTCTACAAAATAATCCCCCCACCTAGCATTTCTTCTCCATCGTATACAACAAGAGACTGTCCTGCGGTGATTGCGCGGACTGGTTCATCGAAAAGGACAGAAACAGCCCTGTCACTGATAGCGGTGATCGTGCATCGTTGCAAAGGCTGACGATATCGCACACGTGCTAAAACCCGATCTCCGACTTCTGGAATCCGAAACCAAGTTGACGCACATGCGTCAACTTGGTTCCTAAAAAGTGCGGGATGAAAATTACTTGAAACAACGAGCTGTTTTTTTTCAATATTTTTTCCGACAACATAATAAGGAGTTCCACCACCAACTTGTAATCCATGACGTTGACCAATCGTGTAGAATGCAATTCCTTCGTGGGTACCGACGACCTCACCTGTCGTCGTGATGATCTCGCCCGGATCTTCTGGAATTCGTTCTTTCAAAAACTCGCGAATGTCCACTTCTCCAACAAAACAAATTCCTGTCGAATCCTTTTTTTCAGCCGTCGACAGTCCGAACTCGCGTGCTTTTGTTCGGACTTCAGACTTGAGCATCCCTCCGACAGGAAACAATACTCGCGACAACACAGACGGCGGAACCGCCCAAAGAAAATATGTCTGATCCTTATTCGGATCTGCACCTGCCAAGATTCTTCCGTTTTCGATCCTCGCATAATGCCCGGTCGCCACAAACTGACAGCCGAGACGGTCAGCTTCTTTCACAAACAGGTCAAATTTGACATACTTGTTACACAATACATCAGGATTTGGCGTACGACCTGCCGTATACTCTTTATACATGTTTTCGACGACGAGTTCTCGATACTGCTTCTCAAAATCGAATGTCATGCATGGGATTCCGAGCTTGGCCGCAACACGGATCGCGTCTCGACGATCCGCGCGCCACTCGCAATTCGACCAGTTTTTCATAAACCCCCCAATCACCTCATACCCCTGCTCTAACAACAAAGCCGCGGAAACGGATGAATCCACCCCACCTGACAATCCTACGAGTACCTTTTTCTTACTTCCATCTTCCATATTCCATTTTCTGATTTCTCAAGAAGTCCCAAGGGTGCCATATCTTTCGACAATTGACAATCTTTCCAAACTTGAATAGTATCCATACTGTACAGAGTAAACATGGAACCCAAGATCATTTTCATCGTCGAGCAAAGCACAGCAGAACGCGTGACGATACGTCGAGCCATCGATAGCGCATTCATTCGCGCAGGTATTTTGCACACCATCATCGGCTTCGAAACGGTCGAGGAGGCCGCTGCGAGCTTTGACCGTGACGGTCCGCCACATCTCATTTTGTGCGACAAGGACTCGGAAGTGGAGGATGCGGGATTGAGTCTTCTGAGACATGTTCGTCACGCGGGGAATGCTCTCGTGTTCATCCTGTGGGGAAAAGCCATCACAGACGGTCATCGTAACTCTGCTCGTCAACTCGATGCGATTTGTTACGAAAAACAGGGACAAGCAACTCTCGATTTCGTCTGTCGCAGGGCCACAGAACTCCTCCGCGGCCAAGGTCCACGCCCCTCCTGACCCTTCGACTCCTCACCCGACTTCTGAGGTGTCGCTCAGGGTCGTTTTTATTTTCTCAAACTTTTCTGCATCTTCACGATAGACAAAAAAATCCATGATGTGTAAATGCTCATTATATTTCTGTAAGAGATCTGAGTATTGAAAAACGGGAATATACTTCTTTCCTCCCAATGTCTTTTTTTCCACAAACATCGTTTGGTCCGTCCCGTCGAGCGACGTCAATTCTTTCCCCGCGCGATGAATAAAGTATCGAATCTCATTTTTTTCACATAACCCTTTCAGGGTCTCAAGCGTTGCGCGATCCTCGGTCTTTGATTCATTCAATCTCAAAACACGCCTTGCAGGTAGTCGATGTATGAGATGCTCGGACCAATAATGTGCTGGATTTTTTGCAGCCTCAAACATCATTTCAATCACGGCTCCATCACGCATCGATGCGTACCTATAGGGATCGCATGGAATTGTTAGTGGTATCTCACCTGTCTTAATCGCTTGCTCAAGATAATAAATAAACCCGGCTTTTGTTTTATGAAAATAAACCTGATCAAACATGTGATATCGCGCGAGCAAAAACGACTCGAATGCACGCATGCCGTTTTCTGCAATTGTGAGGATAAGTCCATCATCATGTGTCGCCACAGAAAACGATGAAATCAACCAGTCGATATCAAAATTTCCATACGCAACGCCACAGTAGTAACTGTCACGCAAAAGATAATCCATGCGATCACAGTCAGCTTCACCAGAAATGAGAAGTTTTAGAATATGTTGAAATGTTGGAATTTTTTTCTCAAGAGCATCAAACCAACGAGATGGTTTAACTCCTCCATGAATGAGCGAAGCAACATCCTGTGCTAATTCTCGATGAAGAACACCTTCTGCTGCAAGCGTCTGGATCAATAACACAGAATAATCCTCATGCTTCGCCTGCCTCGCATTGCCAACACCCGATGTTGGCAATTCCTTCCACCAAGTTTTATCGAGTGGAATGTCGGCAAACAGCGGGAATACGCTCTCCGATTCATGACTGAACGGTCCATGGCCAATATCGTGCAAGAGGCCCGCGAGACGAATACGTCGACGAATTTCATTCATCTCGTCTGTGGTGAGCGCAGATGAAATCAACTCCGATCCTTCAATCATTTTTCCAAACAATCGACCAGCTACATGCATGGCTCCAAGGCTATGCGTAAAACGGGTATGCATTGCTCCAGGATAGACATATGTTTGCAAAAACGAAAGCTGGCTGATAAATCGCAAACGCTGAAAAAACGGATGATCAATCACCCGTCGCTCAAATTCATCAAACCCAATGCGATGATGAATCGGGTCACGAAGTTCATACGGTTGCATACCAAGTCACCTTACAGGATCGTGAGTACAACGACAACTGCGAGCACGATGACGATAGATCGCGAACGGATGGTACTTTTTAATCGAATTTTATTGTCTGACCAGAGTGAACGGTCCCTGTAGGCTTGAGCGGACGGAATCCGTCGTTTGATGGGAGGTGAATGGTTGGTGGAGTTGGTTGTGGTCTGGATTGTGTAGGTTGTGGCGGCTGGGCAACAACGGTTAGAGGAGCGGAAGGATTTCGAAAATCTCCACCAGTTTTTCCCCGTCGCCGACGCTTGCGTTTTTTGTCTGGGTCCG
Source organism: uncultured Gammaproteobacteria bacterium (assembly GCA_964471375.1). GTDB lineage: Bacteria > Patescibacteriota > Patescibacteriia > UBA9934 > GWF2-40-263 > YC12-FULL-57-11. The sequence continues at coordinate 2,370 of CAYYFM010000071.1, read as the reverse complement.
TAGTCAGACCACTACGGTCATTGCGAGCGACCGGAGGGAACGAAGCCACCGCCTTTGGCGGGATCCCGCCACCCAGCGGGACAATCTCGGGTCTTTTCTGGACGTCCTGAGATTGCCAGGTCGTCTGAGGACTCCTCGCAATGACAGAGGGCTTGGCAGGTTGGATCGTCTGAGCAGGCCTGACAATCTGCGCTGGCACAGACGACGGCATTCCGGCTCTTAGAGCCGGAATGGAAACAGGGCTGGTTGTTGGTGCTGGTCGGACAGGAGGCTGGACGGCAACCGGAGCTGGTTTCGGTGCAAGAGCTGACAGTGACACATTCGGGACGGTCAGAAAGAGCTTTTCTGGAATCGAGGCAGTCACAACAGACGCGATCGGCGGAGGGCTCGTAGGCGGTGATCGGCGCGTATCACGGCGGTCACTGCCAGTCTTACGCTCGCCTCGTACAAGTTCAATACAATCCTCGCAGTAAATCGGACGCGAAGTATCTAACTGGACAGGCAAAATAATATCCTTTGCGCATCGAGAGCACTTATACTCAAACCTAGGTTTTTTCGCAGCTTTTTGTTCTTTCTTTTTCTGTTCAACTTCCGCGACAAGCTTTCCAATCGATTCATCATCCCCCATTCCCGTCCACTTCATAATCTTGTCGGCAATTTCTGCACGCGGTGTCGTATAGCGCTCACGACTCACTTTAATCACCTTTGCCTCAGAACCTGTTCGTTTTGCAATCGGTGGCAATGTTTGCGCGGAAAATGGCTGGCTCGTGACCCCATCGATGAGCAGTTTTAGGTAAATATTGTACTTCGGCAAATTGATAATATCCTCAGGCAAAAAACGAGGCGCAAATTCTGTTTCCATGTACGCCGCATCTGGCGAACCGACACGAAAGGTAATAATCGTCCCGACGTTTCCAAACACCGCTTCACGTACCTCATCGGAAAGCTGGGCAATATACTGGTGCGCCATAGTGAGACACAAACGATATTTACGCGCCTCAGACAAAATTCCTGCAAACGATTCGGTTGCGAAGTTTTGAAATTCATCCACGTACATGTAGAAATCCTTTCGATCTGGTTCTAGTGTGTCTACGCGTTCCATCGCAGACAACTGAAGTTTCGTAATCAACAGACCTCCAAGCAAACGCATGTTGTCTTCCCCAATGCGCCCCTTTGACAAATTGATGATCAGAATTTTTTCCTGATCCATGATTTGACGAATACTAATTGTGGATTTTACCTGTGCGACAATGTTTCGGATGACGGATGCAGACAAAAACTGTCCGATTTTGTTTTGAATTGGTGCAACGGCTTCCTGCGCATATTTTTCCTGATAACTAGCAAATTCTACGAGCCAAAACTGTTTGACGATCGGATCTTGAACATTCGAAACGATTTTTTTACGAAAATCCGCGTCAGACAGCATGCGATTAATTCCAAGCAACGTAGAACCTGGATTATCCAGTAATGCCAAAATGGAATTATTCAAAATATATTCCATGCGCGCCGACCACAAATTTTCCCAAATCTTTTTAAACACTCCCATCATTCCGGAGGCAACAAGGTGTTTTGATTTGTCATTGACCGTTTCAAGAATATTAAATCCGATCGGAAAATCCAAATCTGCTGGATTAAAATAAATAACATCATTAATACGCCAAGGTGGAATATAATCGATGAGGCGTTCGGCAGTGTCTCCGTGCGGGTCGATATAGCAACAGCCATGTCCTGCGTAAATATCGGAAAGGATCAAGTTCTCAAGAAGAACGGTCTTTCCCATGCCTGTTTTTCCGATGATGTAGGCATGACGACGACGATCATCGGTTTTAACGCCAAATTTCCGCATTTGATTGCGGAAGTTGGTGCGAGCAAAATAGTTCACCTCATTTTCGTGATCGTGAGGATAGTTCACCCCGTTAGAGGCTTGTGAAGTAGACATAATGCATTATGTATCGTAAAGCGAAAATTTCATTTGAGATAAGAGTTCCTAACACAAGCCTCTAACGGGGTCATACGGGCAAATTTGAAGGAGTATCTTCGACATCTGGTTTCCATCCAGGAGGCGGACCTGGAAGCTCGATGTCAGCTGGCGGACCCATGTCTGTTGCGTCGAGACCAAGTTCGATTTCGTCAGAATGTAGCATGTAGGGAGTAGCGTTTAGTTCCGATACAGAAGAAGAATGCTGCCTAGGCAAATGGATTTTTGGTTCCTCAAAGATCATCGGTTTGTACTCCTCTGGAACGGGTGCAACCAAAACAGATCGGCTAGGTGGCTTATACATGTCTTCGTCATCAAGCCCGATCGGCAAACCAACCGGAGGCTCTGCACGCTTCGCCTCAGCCTTTTTCACAAGTGGTGCTTTCACAAGA
>CAYYFM010000070.1:0-12695 GCA_964471375.1 uncultured Gammaproteobacteria bacterium | reverse complement strand
TCTTCCGACATCGAAGCCGCGGGGAATCTTATCGATGTACTCGATGCGGCAGGGGACTCTGAGGGAGTTATTGCGGTGAACGTCGCTCCTCGCCATGGCCGCGCAAAAGAAAAATGGCCGAATGGAACTCCGTTTGGATATTTTTGGTACAACAAAATTCTTGTCGTCTGTACGATTGACGGAGAAACATTGTCGCTCGTTAAAAAGTTTTGTCTCGCCGATCGTGTGAACGTTACCGATATTCGCGAGGTGATGACGTTTGGTGGATATGGCGCCGCAATGGTTGAACACGCCGCCACAAGTCAGTTCCGCAGTTTCGACTATCTTCCACGTCTCGCGCGCATTGTTTGGGACAAAAAAGATGCGCCATGTGAAGTGCTTCCATTTTCAGAAATTCCCGATGCTGGTCCAGGCGTTTGGTGGATCGATTCATTTGGAAATTGCAAAACAACATTACTGCCGTCTGATATTCAGTTTGAAGAAGGGGCAAAACGCGAGTTTGTGTTGAATCGTCTCGCGATCGAAGCGACCTGTTATAAACAATTGCGGTCTGTCCCCGACTATCACACAGGCCTGATCATTGGCTCATCAGGATTTGGAGATAAACGATTTATTGAGCTTGTCGTACAGGGAAGCTCCGCGGCAAAACATTATCAAATTTCACAAAAGGATACGTTTGAGATAACGCAGTCGAATCGGTAACCACTCCAACCCCTCCTTGAAAAGGAGGGGAGTTTTTGATACGGTCGTTGTGGAGGAAACATGGAACGGATGCAAGACGTGTGTGTCGTTGGGTCAGGGATCACGGCTGGGGCGCTTGTTTGGACACTGACGCACTACGGGGGAGTGAAGCGGATTGTGGTGTGTGAGAGGAGAAGTGATGTTGGGCTTGTGAATTCTCATCCTCGGAGTAATAGTCACACTCCGCATACAGGAGAGATCGAATCGTTTTACACGAAGGAACGGGCGTTGTCCGTTAAGGCGCGGACAGAGTTGTTGCTTGGGTATGTTGCACGGTTTGCACCAGAGGCGTTTGTTCCGATGCATAAGCAATTGCTTGGGGTTGGGGAGGCGGAGATTGAGATCGTGACGCGACGGTTTCAAGATCTTTGCGATCACTATCCAGATATCCGTCTGCTTGATCGTCGGGAGATTGAGAAACGGGAACCGCGGCTTGTGGACGGACGAGATCGTCATGAGCCGATCGTTTCGTTGTTTACAGAACGCGGAGGTGCAGTCGATTTTCGTCGGGTAACGAAATCGTTTTTTGAACAGGCTCGAGCGACGCAAGCGAGCATTGATGTGCGATTCGAAGCGTCCGTGAAAGCAATTGAACGGACGGCGGACGGGTTTCTTGTTCGAACGAACACATCAGATATTCGAGCACGAACGGTCATCGTCTGTGCGGGATCTGCAAGCTTGTTGTTCGCGCATCGGATGGGGCTTGGAAAAAACCTCGTGCTCTTTCCGGTGATGGGGAACTTCTATCGGGTGCAAGGTTCGTTGAGTGGAAAGGTGTACACCGTGCAAGGAAATCCGAAAATACCTTTCGTGTCACTCCATGCGGATCCAGCTGTCTATGACCGGAATGAAACGCGGATCGGTCCAACAACGAGTCTCACCTGTTTTCTCGAACGAGGTTCTTGGAAAAGTGCGATCGAGTTTCTGCGGTCAGGGACGCTAACTCCTCGTGGGATGCACGGATTACTTCGCACGATTTCAGATCCAGATCTGTTCGGATTTGGACTCAAGCAGGCGTTATATGAGATTCCACTCGTTGGAAAAACATGTCTCGCGAGTGATGTTCGAAAAATCATTCCGCTCGTCAAAGCAGACGATCTCGCTTTCGATCATGGTGCCGGCGGTGTTCGTGGACAGCCAATCGATCTTGACACAGGTCGCATGGCAATTGGCGCTGAAAAAATCGTCGCGCCTCGGGACCCGATCATTTTTACGATGTCACCTTCGCCTGGAGGATCGTGCTGTATTGGTAGTGCGATCGAAGATGCACGACATGTCGTCTCGTGGTTAGGTGACTCGTATCGATTTGATGAGGATCGTCTGCGTGCCGAGCTTGTCTACTCAGGAAGCTGAATCGTCTTTCTGTGATGCGAAATAAGCCCGTCTTTTTCTAACCGCGAAATCATCGCCAGGACCCACACGTGGTCCTGTTTTTTGTTGTATGTCTCGTCGATGAGCGGTCCGATTGATGAGGTCAAGACAGAATTTCTAACGCCACTGAAGTGGCTTTGAACAAGTTTCAAAATGCGTCCGCGATAAATTCGATCCGGAAATTTTTTGTTGCGATGTCTTGTTTCGACGTTTTTTTTGATCATCTGTTTTGGGACTCGAATATGTCCAGACAGAAACTTCGTCGACGCAGGACAGACGGTACGCATTGGGCAGTTTAAACAGTCAGGAACTTTGGTGCAGTGCATGGTCGCAAGATCGAACAAAGCTTGCGGAACGTCATAGAACCGTCCATGACGAGGAAGCACACGGTCGATGTTGCGGCGAATTTTGTCGTCAATTGTTGGTTGTGGATAGGGAAGCGTAAAGAGTAATCGTCCAAGCACACGGCGGATGTTTGTATCAATCGGAATCGTTCTTTTCCGAAATGCAAATGCCGCGATTGCTGCAGCTGTATAAGGCCCGATGCCTTTCAGTTCTCGCCATTGATCTTGTTTGTCTTGCCTGTCATTGCGAGTGAAGTGAAGCAATCTTACTGTGCGGTGAGATTGCTTCGTCGTTCCTTCTCGCAATAACGGAGAGATGAACATTTGAATGGCAATGTCTCGGAGCATCAGTGCTCGCCGATTATACCCAAGTCCTGCCCAAGCTCGAATGACGTCCGCGTTTGAAGCTTTTGCAAGCGTCTGAAAATCTGGAAACTGTTTCAACCATCGTTCATAAAACAGCAGTCCACGCGATACCTGTGTTTGCTGCAACATGATTTCTGAAACCAAAATGCGATACGGATCTCGGGTTTTCCGCCATGGAAGATCACGTCCATGTTTATCGTACCATTGAAGAAGTCGCGTCCAGAGTTTCATATGCTATACTGTATGCTATATGGTTCGAACATTTCTTTCAAAGTATCATCTGACATTGAAAGTGTTTCCATTTGTTTTTTTGATCGGGGTCGTCAAATGGTTTGTGTTTGTTGGTGGATTCCAGTACATGGAACTCAACAGTTATTTTTCAACATTTGTGGCAGCCGATGTTTTTTTGCTTGGATTCTTACTTTCTTGTGCCATGCCAGACTATAAGGAGGCAGAAAAAATTCCAGGAGAAATGTCTTCAGCACTCGATTCAATTGTGGAGGAATGCGAAGCGCTTTCCATTAAACCAGAAGCGCGTCAGATAGCGATGGCTTGTCTTTCACATACACAACTTGTCATTACAACGATTACACGTTGGTTTCACCACAAAGACAGCACAGGGACGGTTATCACCAGATTGCGCGAGTACAATATGCTGTTTGCAGAACTCGAGCCACACACGCAGGCAAATTTTCTCGTGCGTTTGAAACAAGAAGTTGCCGCTGTTCGTCGCACCGTTATTCGTATGCGTAATATTCGAGAAGCGTCTGTTGTGACTCCAGCGTACGCCGTTTCAGAATTGTTTACAGGACTCGTGATTATTTCCATGCTTTTTGTCGACATGGGACCACTTATTGAATCTCTTTTCATCACGGCGGGAATCTCATACTTGCTTATCTACATGATCTATCTCATCCGTGATCTCGACAATCCATTTCAATACCACGACAAAGCGCATCTCCAAGATGAAATTGCGATCGAACCACTTGAGGCGGTTGAGCGGACGATTCGAGGAATATTGAAATAAAAACTAAAGGCGGGGTCAAGAGACCCCGCCAATTTTACACCCCCATTCCTCCAAAAAACTGTCGAGGTCCGCGTGGTGGGCGACCTCCACTTCCTCTTCCTCCTGATTTTTTGTGACCGCCTCCTTTTGCGCCCTTATCTTTTCGGTACTCGCTGTCGTAATTTGGCTTTGTGCCAGGAATCGACGTTGAGCCAGATCGTGGTGCTTGTTTTGGAGCACGTTCGCCTGGAGTTGATGTGTAGCGCGCGGCATTTGGATTGCGTGGCGCGTGTCGTGGAATGTGTGAAGAACGAGATTGGTGTGCAGGACGAGGGGTGGTGGATGGATGAGAAGGGGTTGATGAACGTCCAGATGAATGTGGAGAACGTCGTCCACCAAATCCGCGTTGTTCGCGTTCGTGATCACGTGAATCGAACGCTTCTTGTGCACGTGCAGGTGGAAGTGTTGGTGTTTTTGTAATGGCGAGTTGGATGCGCACCAGTTTTTCAATTTCACGTACATCTTTGCCTTGATCTGGGGTTGCAAATGAAATCGCTTTTCCAACCATGCCTGCGCGGCCCGTGCGACCAATGCGATGCACATAGTCTTCGGCTTGGTCTGGAAGATCGAAATTCAGCACGAGTTCAATTCCAATCACGTCAATTCCACGTGCGGCAATATCGGTTGCCACGAGTACGCGGTATTTTCCACTCTTGAAACCGTCGAGCGCTTCGCGACGTTGGCTGAGAGAACGGTTGGAATGAATTTCTGCCGAGGTATAATTCATTTTTTTGAGCGCGCGACAAATTTTTGTCGCTCCGTGTTTTGTGCGTGAGAAAACAAGAACGGTGCCGTGATATTCTTGAAGTAATTTGTCGAGGAGACGAAGCTTATCGTTTTTTGAAACGACAAATAATTCCTGTTCAACTTTTTCTGCGGCGGTTCCTGCGCGAGCAATTTCAACACGCACAGGCATCGCCATATACTGCGCAGCCATTTTAGAAATTTCAGGAGGCATGGTTGCAGAAAATAACATCGTCTGACGCTCTTTTGGAACGTGCTTCAAAATGCGATTGATCTGGGGAGCAAAACCCATGTCGAGCATGCGATCTGCTTCGTCGAGAACGAGGACGGTGACTTTATCAAGCATCACCGTTTTGGAATCAAGGTGATCATTCAAACGTCCAGGAGTTGCCACAATCACATGTGGATTTTTTTTGATCGCCTGATTTTGCATGTGCATCGAAGCGCCTCCAATGAGAACCGCTGTGCGAAGTCCTGCCTGTTTTCCAATTTTTTGAAGCGTCTCATCCACTTGCAAGGCAAGTTCGCGTGTCGGCAATAAAATAAGACCTTTGCCTTTTGTCGCCGCCAGACGCATGAGCATTGGAATTGTAAAAGCCAATGTTTTTCCCGTTCCTGTCTGTGCAATCCCGATAACATCCTTTCCTTGCACGGCGATTGGAATCGCCTTGTGCTGGATCGGCGTTGGAGTTGTGTACTTAAGACGTGCGATCACGTCGAGGAGACTTGGCGCAATGCCAAGACCGTAGAAGCCCCCGTTTTGGGGGTCTGTCTGGTTCGTCATAATAAATAAGGTGACCCGAATTTCTTCGTGTCACCTTAAATGCTGACGTACGAGAATCGAGTCTATTGTCCACACAAGGCGGACGAATCAAGCAGAATAATAGCGTATTTCGACGTTTCTGTCAAGGATCGCTCGCTTATTTACTTCATTTTGTTCACGCGATTCCAGAGGGATCCAAGAACCCAGCCGAGCCCATAAGCGATAACAAATGAGACGAAAATAAGCACGATAGCGTCGCCGAAGAAGAAGTCGCTCACTTCACGGCTTTCTTCGATAAAGTGCATGCGCATGAGTCCGACCATGAGTGGTTCTGCCAAACCAATGGCAACAAAGAGTGACCAAACAGCATGAATAAGCGCGGCGAATGTCCCAAGCGTGAGACCGAGACGTTGTGGAAAGGTACACATATAAAAATGAATTATGGGACTCCCCCTAAATAATGATACTATTCTACCATATTTATGCGTGTCCCAACAAGAAAATCTGAAATCTATGCACAGTCGAAAAAACAGTTGGATGTTTTTTTGACTCCACAAGCCATTCAGCGGATGAAAGATGAGATTGTTCGGCTTGAGAAAAACGATCGTCCGGAAGCTGTAGAGGAATTACGTCGGTGTGCGGCGATGGGTGATCTGTCAGACAATGCGGCATACAGTTACGCGAAAATGGATTTGCGTCGAATCAACGGACGTATTTTGTCTTTGCAAGAAAAAATAAAATACGCGATTCCGATTTCCACAGGGTCATCAGATGGCAAGATTTGCATTGGTTCACGAGTGACCGTTACGTCAAACGGTCGCCAATCTACTTTTGAAATTCTCGGCTCACAAGAAACAAATCCTCTCCGCGGACGCATTTCGTATTTGTCCCCACTCGGCGCCGCGCTGATCGGTCACGGAATTGGAGACAGAATCTTGGTTGCTTCGCAAAAAGGAGATGCGGAGTATATTATTATTGCTGTTTCTTAATGTCGTTGACAATCGACCACAGAACTGATTCAGTACGCTCGGAGGTACAAAATGGACGGTCCTTTCAATCGCCATGGTGGACTCACTCTTGTTCCCATGCTCGGGTTTGAAGATCTTGCGGAACGTGTTGCAGCCAAAGTGCGTGTCATTGGGGAAGAGGAGGAGGAAGATCGATGGACGACACCGGTCGACATCGCAAAACCAAAATTTGGAACACGCTCCAGTGGGGAACCTTTTCTCCAACTCGGGAAGCGCCACATTGGTGGGCACGATTGTGTCGTCATTGGGAGTGGGCCAGGAACGTTCGAAATGCTCGGACAGTCTCAGCTCATTTTGCGCTATCTCGCGGCGCGGCGTTCAGGACGCATCACCTTTGTGTGCGGATATTTTCCGCTCAGTCGGTCGGACAAGGATGAAGGTGGACTCGAGTTTGCTCTCCCACCCTTTGTCATCCAAATGCTCATCGCAGCGGCAACAGGACCGACCGTGACACTCGATCGGATCATCTCGGTTGATCTGCACGCTCCCCAAGTGGTGATGGGTGGAACAACAGGGCTCATCACCGAACTGTCGATGATGCGACGGGTGATCAAGCGCGCCGCAGAAGATGCGGTTGCACTTGGGAATCCAGTCGTTGTCGCTTTTCCTGACGACGGAGCGCAAAAGCGTTCTGGAAAAATTCTCGATCAGATCGAGCGGGAATTGCAAATCGCTATTCCGAGTGTGTGTGGAGTGAAACGTCGCACTTCGAGTACGGAGTCGAAGCTGTTGCAAGTATTCGGGAAGACAGATGTCATCCGTGGTGCGACGGTGTTGTGTGTGGATGATGAGATCGCGACAGGTGGGACGAATATCGCAACAGCCAAGGCGATGAAGGAGACGTATGGTGCTAAACATGTGTACGCCGTTGTGACGCACGGGGTGCTTTGTGGCGATGCACCCAATCGATTTTCTTCACCTGATTGCCCTGTTGACCGCATCTACTGCACAGACACGATAGCGATCGGCGCTCGTCCACTCCTCGAACCACTCATCAAGTCTGGCCACCTGCAAACGGTCAGTTGGGCCAACGATCTCGCATGGGCCGTCTATAACCACCACTGGGATCTTTCCATCCGTGAAGTCAGGTGAGTTCTCCCTTTTGAAAATGTTCTACGTGTATCGAAGCAATTTTGTTTCTACACGTTTTTTTATTCAATCGACCTGAGAATGGTTTCGGTTTCTGATTTTGTGAGCAGACGAACAGCACCAACAGCAAGATCAGCAAGTTCTACGTTCATCACACGGATGCGTTTGAGATGATCTACGACATGACCGAGCGATTCACACATGCGGCGGATTTGGCGGTTACGTCCTTCTGTGAGTGTGATGGAAAATGTCCGCTCATCGATGCGTTTGACGACGGCGGGTTTTGTCATGGAACCTAAGATCATCATTCCTGTTCGCATGTCATCGAGTTGCGCGTCGCCGATTGGTTTCAAGACAGAGACCACGTATTCTTTTTCATGATTGAATCTTGGATGCGTAATGCGTTCCGAGAGCCGTCCGTCGTTTGTGAGAATCAAAAGCCCAGATGATGCAACGTCCAATCGTCCAATCGAAAAAACACGTTCTGGAAGTTTCAAAAATGTAAGAAGGGAATCGCGTGCTTTTGGATCCACGCTTGTGATGATTCCGACTGGTTTATGAAATGCGTAGTAAACAGTTTTTGGTTTTTCAGCAGCAACGACTGTACCTTTCAATCGCACATCATCTGTTTCATCCACCTGCATCCCAAGCACCGCAACAATTCCATTCACAAAAACTTCTCCAGCCGCAATAAGTTCATCCGCCTTTCGGCGTGAACACATTCCACGATCTGCCAAGTGTTTATTGAGACGGGTTTTCATACAGGACTTACGGGACTAAAGTCCCTTTGAATGGATATCCCCACAGGACTTACGGGACTAAAGTCCCTTTGAATCGAAATTCATACAGAGACTTACGGGACTAAAGTCCCTTTGAATTGAAATTCTTAGGGACTTTAGTCCCGTCCAGTTTGTGGGGTTTCTGAAACGCCCATGACGCCATATACGTTGTAATTGGGACAGCTAAGATCAGACAGGCAGATCCGACGAGCGTTCTTACGATTTCTTCCGCGATGATTTCGTTGTTGAAGATTGCCCAAAGAGGGATGCCTTGGTCTGTGACGAAGAGGAGAAATAGCGGGAGGCCGGCGCCGGCGTATGCGAGCACGAGAGTATTAACGAGTGAAGCGATGTGTTCGCGACCAACGGAAATTCCGTGACGGTAGAGCTCCTTTCGAGAAAGCGAAGCGTTGGCTTGGTGCAGTTCGTCAACGACAGCGGATTGGGCTGTTGTGATATCGTCGAGGACACCGAGGAGCCCGAGCATGATTCCACCTAAGAGCAGTCCTTGTAAGCTTATTCCAGGGAGATCAGATAACACGAAAAGACTTTCTTCCGTACCAGTTCCAAACAAACGTGTGAATGTTACTGTTTGTACGGCGATGAAAACAGAAATGATGAGGGTTATCATGGTGCCGCCATAAGCAACAAGAGTGCGTTTGTTGAAGCCGTGTGCGAGAAAAAGCGAGACCGTTGCAATCATGAATGATCCAGACAAACTGATCCAAAGCGGATCGGCACCTGCGACGATTTGCGGGACAATATAAAAAACGATCACCGCGATGCTTGTTCCAAGTCCAAGAAGGGATGTGAGACCTTTCAGTCGTCCGAAGATCAGGACGAGGAGGACGAAGAATCCTGTTGACATCCAAAGCGCAGGGATGCGGTATGCGTCGACGAGCAAGAATTGATCTTCACCACCAGCAATCGTGTCTTCCACGACGACGACTTTATCTCCGATATTCACCGTCAGCGCTTGGTTTGAAAGATACAGTTCGTTTTGCATGACCGTGATCGTCTGCTCACTCTCATCTAAAAGAATCGCCTTGAAAGTTTGCCAGTGTTTGGTTGCGTCTCCATATTGCGTATCACCCTCTGCGATGAACTCAATAATTTTTGCAACTTCATATTCTGATGTTTGTGCATGAACAGCTTTTGTCGTCAAGAGAAATGAAAGACAAAAAACAAAGCAGATTGCAATGATTCTCGTTCGTTTTTGATTCATAGTTCGATGGTTCGACATGCTCACCACAAGTAGGCTCACTACAAGTAGTTGATTCGATGTGCTCGATTTGAGGAAAAAGTGGCGAATAGGAAGAACCCAACTGTAAATAGCACGATTGTTCCTCCACTTGCAAGGTTGAGATAAAATGAGCATATCAGTCCGAGTAAGACAGAGAGGACAGAAATGATGACGGAAATTTTCCATGTTTCTTGAAATCCGACACGAAATTGCATGGCGGCGAGTGTTGGAATGACCATAAGAGCGCCGATGAGAAGGACACCTACGACACTCATGGAGATCGCGATCGTAGATGCTCCGAGAACAGCGAGCAGACGGTTGAGTTTTTTGACGGGAAGTCCGACGGCTTCGGCGATGTCCTCATCGATAGAAACTGCAAATAGTTGTCGCCAGAGTATTTTCGTGAGAACAAGTGTAATGATTCCTAGTAGAAAAATTGAAGCGAGGTCTGTTTGCGTGACGGTGACGATGTTTCCGAACAAGTAGTTGATGATGTTCACGTTTTTTCCGTGTGACAAACCGAGCAGAACGACACCAAGCGCGAGAGAGCCAAATAAGAAAAGGGAAAGAATTGTGTCTGGTGGGAGAATTTTTTTCTCGCGTAAATGTTCGATCCCAAGAACGGAGCAGATCGAAAAGACAAGTGCAGTTGGGATCGCAGCAAACCCTGCGAACAAACTGGCGGCGACTCCTGCCAGAGAGACGTGCGCAAGAGTGTCTGCCATCGCTGAGTAACGGCGGACGACAAAAAATAATCCGATCGTTGGTGCGACAATGGCGACCATGAGCCCGACGAGCATGGCGCGACGCATGAAATCAAATTCAAATATCTCGAGCATATTAATGGGTGTGGTGATGACTCAGGATGTCCTCGCGGTCTGGGTGGAATAAGTCACGCATTTGTTGGCGGTCGATGTGGCAGGCATTGTCTCCGTGACAAACGAGTTGGTGTTTGAGACAAATTGCGGAGTTTGCTTCTTTTGCGATCGCGTGAACATCGTGAGAAACAAAAACAATCGTGACACCGGCTTCATTGATGTGACGAAGTTGTTCATAAAAAGTTTCACGCGACGCAGGATCAAGCCCATCAAGTGGTTCATCTAAATACAAAATTTTTGGTTCCGCAACCATCGCGCGCGCAAGCAACACTTTCTGTCGTTCTCCGCCGGACAGTTGACTGATCGGTCTGCCTTGTAGCGCATCAATTCCCATTTCCACCATTGTTTGTTGAACGATTTGTTCATGTGTTCCACCGTGATGTTCTAAAAATCCAAGTTGCGTGGTGCGTCCGGAGCGGACAACTTCCTCGACCGTGGCTGGAAATTGCAGATCGAGATTTCCACCGCGCTGAGGGACATAACCGATCTGTTTTCGGACAGATACATCTGTTGGTTTTCCACCGAGTACATGAATCTCTCCTGTCGTTGGTTTCAGAAGACCGAGCAATAAACGCAACAGCGTTGTTTTTCCTCCACCGTTTGGACCGATGACTCCGACGTAGTCACCTGTGCGAATTTCAAACGAAAAATCCTGAATCAACATTTCGTGATTACGAATGTAGGACAGGTTTGTCGCGGTGATAATGGGAGAAGATGTTAGTCGTGGCATACCATGCCAATTTTTAAGTTTGCAAGATTTTGTCGCATGACAGAAAGATACGATTCACCCTCTGAGATTTCTTCTTCTGATAACCCTTCAAGCGGATTGAGGACAAGAGTGGTTGCGCCAATTTCACGCGCGATCGTTTCAGAAAGTTTTGGACTCACAAGTGTTTCAAAATAAATAGAGCTCACTCCTTTCGCTTTTGCATCTTTTACAATATCTGCCAGTTCGCCAGCAGACGGTTCTTCTTCTGGAGATAATCCAAGCAAAGAAATAATGGTGAAATGGTAACGCGTTGCCATGTAGCCAAAGGCGTCGTGAGATGTGACGACGGTGCGTTGGTCACATGTAGCGAGCTCTGTTTGAAAAGCGGTATCGAGTGCGGAGAGATCAGCGAGGTAGCGTGTAGTGTTTAGCGTGTAGGTTGATGTATTTTTAGGATCAATCAAAGATAGTGTATCACGAATGAGTTCGACTTCGTGCATTGCTAACGATGGATCAAGCCAGAAATGTGGATCCATTTGCACCTCACCATCTTCCTTCATTTCTAATGTATCAATGACGGTGCTCATCTCAACGGTCTTTACCCCATGTGCTTCAAGTTCTGGAATTAAATCGGTTGCCCATACATCTACTTCACCTCCATTTGTCAAAAAAATATCTGCGTCATACACTTGACCAATTTGTTGAGGTGTCGGTTCATACTCATGAGGCTCCGCTCCGGCAGGAGTGAGAACAGTGACGGTTACAAGATCTCCACCAACCTGTCGAGCAAATTCTCCCATAGGATAAAAGGTTGCGACGACCGTAACCTGTTGATCGACTTCGTCCAGTCCAGATCGTTCCAAAACAAGATCAGACGGTTTCCAGAACGCAATCGCAACAAGAGTCGCCGCCAGAGCAACGAGCAAGCAGGGAATGAGGCGTGATTTCATAGTTCTGACAGTGTACCAACAATAATCCGATTTTGCGATCAGTCACTCCTCTTGCAAGCAACAATATCGCTTGTTATACTCTCGTCGCTACACATTCCGGGGTAGCTCAGTGGCAGAGCAGTTCCAGCCATCAGGCTGGTCAGCCTTGAGAGGCTGAGACTGTCAGAGTGTATGTTTACAGTTTACGTTTTAAAAAGTGTATCAAACGGTAAGCGTTACGTTGGATATACTTCAAAGTCGGTAAACGATCGTTTGAATGAGCATTTGTCTGGGACAAACCCGTGGACAAGACGAAATGGTCCGCTCAAGATCGTTCATACAGAGTCGTTTGAAGACAAGACAGAAGCTATTCGCCGCGAACACTTTCTAAAAAGTGGTCAAGGACGAAAATGGCTCGACGAAAACATTCCGGGGTAGCTCAGTGGCAGAGCAGTTCCAGCCGAAGGCTGGTCCGCCTTTGGCGGAGACTGTTTCGTAGAGGAAGTAAGTATATTCCGGGGTAGCTCAGTGGCAGAGCAGTTCCAGCCGAAGGCTGGTCCGCCTTTGGCGGAGACTGTTTCGTAGAGGAAGTAAGTATATTCCGGGGTAGCTCAGTGGCAGAGCAGTTGACTGTTAATCAATTGG
>CAYYFM010000069.1:0-10514 GCA_964471375.1 uncultured Gammaproteobacteria bacterium | reverse complement strand
TATTTCTCATGCTTATGGGAATCGTTTCTATCAATTTCATTATCATGGGAGCAATTTCAGTCATGACATCATCCGGTCGTGATCACGGTCATCACCACGGTGTGCAACAGATCGCCGTAGGAATATTTGGAACGATTTTAGTTGCTGGATTATTTACAATCGCAAGTGGGTTTATAGAGCAGTTACAATAGGGAGTAGCGTGTAGCGTTTAGCGTTTAGCGTGTAGCGTTTAGCGTTTAGCGTGTAGCGTTTAGCGTTTAGCGTTTAGTTTTTTCCTACACGCTACTCCCTACACGCTACTCGCTACTCCCTCGATCATTTGTCCACAGAGCCGCGAGTAGAAATACTCGTGGCTTTGTTGTAGAATAGAGGGGACGCAAGTGACGTCGATCTGATGCGTTTTTTACGCAAATTATTTTCAAATCGTTTTACGATCGGGGCCGTTTTATTCGTGCTCGCATTTTCTGTTTTTGGAACGATGCATCCCGCGTTCGCTCAGCTCGATAGTTCTAATCTCACCGACGTCAGAACGGCAAGCGGGCTCTCAACGGTGAGTGCCCCCATTATCATCGCTCGTGTCATCCGTGTTTTTCTCGGCACGCTCGGAATTATTTTTACGATCCTCGTCTTGTGGTCTGGATGGATTTACATGACTGCGCAAGGGGATGACACGAAAATCAAAAAAGCAAAAGACATTTTGCGAAATGGAATCATTGGAATGATCATTTGTATTTTTTCTTACACGATCACGACGTATATCCTCAATAGAATTCTCGAAGCCGCAGGGTTAGGTGCGACATCAACGTCTGTCCTCGACGGCTACACGGAACCGCTTTCCGGTTCCCTTGGCGCTGGCATCATTGACAGTCACTATCCAGAAAGAAGTGCGTTGGAGATTCCACGAAACACACGCATCATGGTGACGTTCAAGGAAGAAATCGACCCATCCACGATTATTGCTAACTATGATTCAACAATCCCGTATGGAGGAACAGCAGCAGACGGAATAACAGAGCAATCGACAGATATTCTTGCGACAAGTGTTCTGATTTATCCGACAGCAACAGATGCTGATCCGACAGGGACAGGAGACGAGGTTGCACTTACTGCCAGTGAAGTGAGTGTTTCATTCAATGAAGCTCACACAATTTTCGTATTCGATCCAGTCGAACTGCTTGGAAATGCAGAGGATGACACAAATTACACCGTCGTTCTTACAGACGATATTAATAAAGTAGAAGCAGATGGTGATATTTCCTCAGCATTTGTTGGCTCCTATTCTGCTGGCTATGAGTGGACGTTCGAAGTCTCGACGGAAGTAGATCTGACTCCGCCGCATGTCGTGTCCGTGATTCCGACATCAGATGAAGAAGACAGAAACATTACCGTTGAGATTACCTTTAACGAAGCAATGGATCCAGTTGTCGGGACAGGGACATATGTGACTGGCAGTCTTTCTGATGATTTTTCAAATATTGAAGTGAAGGCTGACGCGGTTGTAGAAGAAGGCACGTATAAAATTTCTAACGGCTATAAAACGATAGAGTTCACTCCAACGGATGTGTGTGGAGAAGATCCGTGTGGAGATCCAATTTACTGTCTCACTGGACTCGCAGCGATCACGGTCGATGCGTATGCGGCAACGGTTGACACAGCAAATGCACCTCAAGCATTGAGTTACGACGGTGTGACATACGATGGTCTCATGGATGCAGCCGCGAATTCACTTGATGGAGATGACAACGGGACAGCAGGGGACGATTATCCAACATGGGGTTTTGATACAACAAATGACATCGATGACACCGTCCCAGTAATCGAGGCAGTTATTCCTGGAATTATGGAGGAAAATTTTGATAACGAAACAGATGTTAGTATCGATTTTTCCGTGACCATGCAATCGTCAACGATCAACTCATCAAACATTTCGTTCTGGGCCGCTCCATGGTATGAGATGTGGTTTTCGCTCGGAAAGACAGATACAGCTGCGACATCAAGTACTGACGGATATACGACGGCGAATATTAGTCATCCAACACTCGTAGATCCCGATGATGATGGAGTCGGCTATAATTATTATCCCGTCATAACGAAGGATGTGAAGTCGAGCTACCAGATTTGTATGTTCCCGACGTCTGGGCTTTCAGATGATGGAGGGGCACTTGATTGTGATGGGAGCGGATCTGCGAGTGGGACGACGAGCACGGCGCCATACTGCTGTAATGGGTCAGCACAAAGTACGGCATGTACGGCAACTTCAGCATTAGGTGGAGCAACACTTCCTGACACAGAGAACTAAAATATGCAAAAGAATCAAGAATCGAAGTTCAAGATTCAAAAAAGGTTTACGATCTTTTTTGTCTGTTGTCTTTTGGTTTTTGGGTTTTCTGTCCGACAGGTTTTGGCTCAAACGCTCGGTGTCGAAGATTCGTTCGGTGGTTCAACCTCTACTGGTTTCGCTGATGCCGCTGGGCTTGCTTACTCCGACAGTTTGCCGATCGTCATCGCGAAACTCATTCGTGTTGTCATCGGGTTTCTTGGAATTATCGCCGTCATCATTATTCTCATTGGCGGGTTTAAGTTCATGACGGCGGCTGGGGCAGATGATAAGGTGAAGAGCGCGAAAAAGCTTTTGACAAATGGAGTCATTGGGCTTGTTATTATCTTGTCCTCGTTTGCGATTGCGTCGTTTATTATCAGTTCACTTGTAACAGCGACGGGTGGGACAACAACGACTGGTGGTCCTGGTCCTGGGGGAACGCCCTACTGTGATGCGGCTTGCAGTGGTGGATCCAGTCAGTTCCTCCTTACGGATGTGAACACTGAATGTGCGTACGCAATCAAAAACTTGCAGTTACAGATGACGTTTAGCGGACGAGTAGAGGAGGACACGGTGACAGCTGGAGGAATTACTGTCACAACAGAGGTTAGTGGTGTGGATACGCCTGTTGACGGAACGTTTGATGTTTCCGGGACGAGTGTGACATTCACACCAACCGCTATTTGTACGGACGCTACTGACGCAGAGATTGTAGGAGAGAATTGTTTTGAACCAGATACGGAATATACACTCACCGTTTCTTCTCTACTTGAAAACACATCAGGAACGACGCTCGACTGTTCTGGGACGTATCCAGCGGACACATATCCTTGTGTCTATACTTTTACAACCGGAACCGATGTTGACACAGAAGGTCCAACAATCATGGCCATGACGGATCCGGATGATGACGATCAAGTATATTATAGTGACATTCAGTCGTTGCAAGTGCATACGACAGACGACACAGGCGTCTCCACTGTCGATTTTTCGGTAGAAGACGATGAGTTTTCTGTTGGCCTTTCGAATTCCTCAGCAGCATCACTTACAACAGATAACTATTTTTCTACAGATAGTACTGAATGGGACACACTTGGGTACACGACAGGGGAGTATTACGATATCAATGCAGAAGGAGCAGACTGTGCTGGTCATACAGCAACATCTGACACCGTCACGATTATTTTACGCGCAGCGCATTGCAATAGTGGCGATCAAGACGAAGACGAAGAAGCAAATTTGGATGGAAATGGGGATTGTGGCGGAGCCGATTGTGGAGCGTGCGATGGAGCGGATTGTGATTCAAATGATGACTGTGCCGGCGGATATTGTGCGGGTGATATCGACCCAGTCACACTTCTTGTTATTGATGGGGTGTGTACGACAACGCCTGAAATCGACGAAGTATCGCCAGGCGATGGTGCGCCGGGAAATTTGGTGACGATTGCGGGTGAAGGGTTTGGATCAAGTGGTGGAAGTGTTGAGTTTCTGGGAGACGAATCGACACTCCTGGATGACGTGACCGTCGATGTGTACGAGTGTAATGGGACAACGAATTGGGATGATGAGGAAATTGTGATTCAGCTCGATTCAACTCTGCCTGACGATAGTCCGATTCGCGTGACAATCTCTGGGACAGATGCGTATTACGATCAAACGAACGACGACAACGGACCGACGATTTCGGATTTCGATATCAACAATGTCGAACGACCTGGGATCTGTTTGCTTACCCCAAGTGCGAGCGTCGGAGGGGATGAGAATACGTCTATTTCTGGTTTAAACTTTGGAGCTGATCAAGGGACTTCAACCGTTTATTTTGGAAACTATGAGCCGTCTGTCTATAACACTTGGGCGAATGAGTTATTATCGGTGCGTATTCCGTTGTTAGACGCCGGAACGTATTCCACCCAGGTATTTGCAGGAGATTACATTTGCGCAACATCAACAGGAGTGACTGGTGACATCTGTTCGTCCAATAGTGATTGCGACTCTAGTGCTGGAGAGTCATGCCAGACGAACCAGTGTGAAGACTCGGGGGATTTCTGTGAAGAGGATGAAGATTGTGACACGACAACCGATGAAGACTGTGTGTCTCTCCGTCAAGGTTCAAATGCTCGCACCTTAACGGTTACTGATCCATCCGCAGGTGAAACACCTATTATTTCTCAAGTTGATACCGGTTGGGAAGTTTGTTCAGATACAGGATTGCATTGTGGGGATGATGCGGATTGTGGTGATTTTGATCTGACAACGGATGATGCAACGTGCGACGAGGCAGATCCAACGATGGGTCCACCAGGGCAGTATGTCACGATTTACGGTTCAAATTTTGGAACATCGATCGGAACAGTTACGTTTACGGTTGTTGGCGGGCTTGAATATGCTTACGGTGTTCTTTCTGATTTTCCTGCCGCGTGTGGAGATGATTTGTGGAATGATACAGAGATTACATTGAAGGTTCCATCTGTGTTACAGGTAAGTGGTTCTGCAGTCACAGCAGGATCGTATACGCTTGTCGTTACGGCAGGGAGCGTTGCTTCAGATGGAGTCGATTTCGAAATCATCAGTGATAGTCCAGGACCAGGGATTTGTGACATCGATCCAAGCAGTGGGCCGATCACAAACTCGTCTGGTGTTCCAACACCCATCACGATTACAGGTGATAATTTTGACACAGTAGGTTCCACGAGTGCTGTGGTTTTTTATGATGCACAGTCAACTGTTGCTGATACGTTTAGCACGACGACTTGGACGAATCAATCCATTGTTGTTGGAGTTGATGCTGATGCAGAGAGCGGTCCGGTGTATGCAACAGCCGAATCAGGATTCGATTCAAACACAATGAACTTTCAGGTTGGTGATTGTAACGACGGTACAACAACTGGTGGAACCGGAGAGGTTTGCTGTGCAGATGGAACGTGGGATGATGCATGCGAAGTCGCGGCAGGGAATGCCCACTACGCCTGGCGTTTTTCAACAGGAAACATTCCAGACGCGCCGAGTGTGCTTGTGTATTGTGGAGATGCCGATGATGATGGTCAAGATGACGATGGTGTTAGTCCTGGACCATGGGAAAGTTGGAGCGATCCTGCTGATATTTGTGTGAATGCGGCGGTGACGGCAACGTTTGACATGGCTATGGAAGATTCTGATCTGATTACAACACTCGATGATGCGGGAGCGGTCTCTGTGTATCAGTGTGACGGTCTTGTTTCTACGAATCCATGTGCCAATCTTGATGATTCAAACACAACAAATAACGCTCCAGTAACGGGTGCAGTGAATTCAGCAACGACTCTTACGTTTACATGGAGTCCAACGAGTGGGGGTATCGGTGTAGATTTTGAGCCGGATACCACCTATCGGGTCGTGCTTGACTCTTCAATTATTCATTCTTCCGCCTCGGCCGGTGGAGAGTACATGGAGTCCGACTATTCGTGGGAGTTTACAACCGCGGACAGTAACGATCGATGCACCGTAGGTTCTGTCTACGTGAGCCCGTCCGAATACACGCTTACGGAAGAAGGTGATTCTACCTCTTACGGTGGTGTTGCTATTGCGGAAGATGACATGTGTGTTCCGCTCGATTGTACCGAGTACGATTGGTCTTGGGATTCTGAAGATACTTCGAAAGCAACCGTGAGTCCGCCGTCGTCTACCTACTCGGCAACAACGGGCTATTCGTGTGAAACAGTCGCAACAGCTGTCGACGAAACAAGCGGAATTGACATCACTGGCTTACTTGCAGACGAAGAGGCGTATCCTTCCGACACGGGCGAACTCATAATCAATTTTACCGATCCAGAAGTGACGAGCTACGAGCCGAGCTGTGATACTGCATGTTTGAATGCGGGAATACGAGCCGAGTTTAATACGGCGATGACGGATGGGGATTTTAATACGTCGTCTGTTTTGGTGTACACCTGCGAAGATTCGCTTTGCGATGAGGGTGAATTAGGTGTATCAGATTTATTTTCAACCTACTCTGTTTCCTACGCTGACACGACTACGAGTGAAGGTGATACTCACACACTGACGATTTCACATGGCAGTTCTCTATTCGCCGCCAACACATGGTATCGTGTCTGGATTTCTGGCGCTGTCACATCCGAATCTGGCGTCGCGCTGTCTGAATCTGGTGATAACTATTCTTCCGACGCAAACCGTTACTATGAAACAGACTTTTCTTGGACGTTCAAGACAAAAGACACAGCCACAGCCTGTGCCGTCGATCACATCACCATGAATCCGGAGTCAGCGACCGCTTATCTCATTGGTGAGCAAACGATGTGGGAAGCGCTTCCGTATGGCGCGCCTGATGACTGTTCTGCGACTGGACAGTTGCTTGATGCGACCGATCCGACATACGACTGGAGTGCTTGGACGGCGGCAGATACGAACAGCTCAGTGAACGCGATGCTCACAGACGTCGC
The DNA here is from genome assembly GCA_964471375.1 of uncultured Gammaproteobacteria bacterium. Classification (GTDB taxonomy): domain Bacteria; phylum Patescibacteriota; class Patescibacteriia; order UBA9934; family GWF2-40-263; genus YC12-FULL-57-11. Next base: position 3,758 of record CAYYFM010000069.1, on the reverse strand, counting down.
GAGCATGGTATCTGTCACTCTGTACTCCGACTTGCCTGACGGCTGCTCCTCAGAGTGTCTTAACACAGGCTCGACACTCAACACTGACACGGCGGTGTGTGGCGATGGTGATATCAATCTTGACTTCGAGGAGTGTGAGGATGGAGATACCACTCCGACTGATGGAGACGGCTGTTCTTCAGAGTGTTTGCTTGAAGGAAATTCTGATAGCACGACTTGTGGAAATGGAAGTTGGGATACAAGTCTTGGAGAAGAATGTGATGACAGCAATGACAACAATGATGACGGATGCTCTTCCGTCTGCTTAAACGAAGGATCGAGTTCTGTAAGCGCAACGTGTGGAGATGGAAATCCATTAGATTCTTCAGATAGTGTCGATTGGTCATCAACACGAGGTGGAGAAGATTGTGACGATGGGAATCGGTTGAGTGGAGATGGTTGTTCGTCCGATTGTTTGTATGAAGGCGGAGTGCTGATTGATGATGTTGTCGCGACATGTGGAAACGGTGATATTGAGGATGGGGAGGATTGTGAGGACGACGACGCTGACACTGACAAAGCTGACGACGGTGATGGATGCTCTTCAGAATGTCTGTTCGAAGGGGCTGATGCGTGTGTTTATGAGTGCTATTATTCGTCAGCGTGGACTGGAGAGAGCTGTACGAGTGCGGGAGATTTGACCTGTTCGTCTGGTACATGCACCGTTCGTGTCGAACCGTGCGTCGGTGACTACGTGACAGATTACGATGGAGATACATTAAACGATGCGGAGGATTGTGATGATGGTGATACGGATGACGGAGACGGTTGTTCTTCAGAAGGGCTGAACGAAGGAGCTTCAACGTCTTACTTGGGTTTTGAAAGTTATTGTGGGGATGGCGATATAGAGACAGGTGAAGAATGCGAGGCATCATCGAGTTCATCAGGTACCCGACCAAATTTTGGTGTGTCGATTATCAATTCAACTGCCTCATTGGATGTAGAAGATGGTCTTGCAAGCTCCACGATTGCGGTCACCGAGGAGGATTCTTCCGCAGAAGGCACAGGCGATCTTTCTCTTTCTTGTACCTGTGAATCTGATAGTACATGTAACGTAAGTGGCTCATCGACGTATGGTTGTGGAACATCGAACTGTTGTTTTACACGTCCAGAAGAATCTGCTCAGTATCCATCCGATGAAACAGGTGTTTGTCTTAACACAGCGATTTACGTTGACTTTACGCAAGAGATGGATGAAACGACGTTTATCGCGACGTTTGATGAAGATGAGAGTGGATCGATTGAATTCGATGAACTTGGAAACATCTATTTGGAACAGGTTCTTACGTCTACTTCCACATGTACGACGGGATATGACACCGTTCTTGCCTTTGGCGATCGTCCTGCATCATCTTGGATTGGTCGTGCGTGGCAGTGGGTGACTCGGTCTGTTCGAGCACTGTTTGGACAATCTGCGACCGCAACAAGCGCAGGACATTGCCTCATGCCCGTTGATTTTTCTACAGGTGTGAATGCGGCGGGCGGCACGCGTGTTTCGGTGGTTCTGTCAGACTTACTTGAATCAAATACAGAATATCGATTCGTTGTCATCGAAGACGATGCTCTTGCCGACAATGGTGTGTTGTCTGCCAATTTGGTCGGAGTGTATCCCACAATGACGGATAACACGTTTACGACTGGAGATGAGGTTTGTGAACTTGACGAACTTGTGGTTGAAGATTTGGGATCGACTGCGGCTCTTCTGGACACGAACGATATTCTTGATTTGAGCATCGGGTATTTTACAGATTCTGCAGAAGCTCATACGATTCAAGCGACATCCTATACAGTTCGAGGTGGCGAGTTAGAAGCGATTGCGCCGATCGTTGATGTCTATGATTGGACGTATGGCTGGGGATCCTCTGATGAACCAGATGGATCACTAACAGATGTCGTGAGTACGTCTGACACATCGGTTGAAAGTGGATCAACGTCTCAAGATACCGCAACATCAACGAGCGTAAGTGGATCGGAAACCGTTGCAGCAACCGCTACCATTGGAACGCATCCAACAGATATCGACTCTGGCGCGGTTAGTGGTCAAGTGCTCATGACATCCAACATTTGCGACAATCCATGGCCAGCTCGTGACGGTTCTGATGGATTTGATTTGCCGTATGTTGATTCGTATTCAAATTTTGGTTTCTACTATTGCAAAGATGCGGGTGAGTCGGGAATTAGTGACGATCTTCCTTCTCTTGAGAGTCCCATAACGGTTGAGACGTCTTATACCGATTCAGAGATCATTCGAGAGCTCATTTTCAAGGTAGACGGAGAAGCCGACGCGATCGGTGTTCGTGTGCTTTCGAACGGATCAACGGCTACAGACGCCGTCTCCTATCTTTCTGCTGCCGATTGGTACGACGCGCAGGATTTTACAGGATCTCCTTCAGACATGACGCTTGATGGTTACGAAGCGGTTGAGGATGGCAATACAACGTATGTCGCAGCAGCAAACTATACAATGGATACGATCTATCCAAACATTTACGCCATCTCGTACACCGAAGAGGCCAGTGATGAATCGCAAGAAATTTTTGATCAGATTTTGGCAAACTGGACGTTCAACGCCAACAATGATTCCAGTGTTGGCTCAGTAGTCACCGATGTGAATTTGTGTAAAATCGACGAGTCTTATCCAGCGGGTTCGGATGGCGATCTGATGGAATGTTCGTGGGATGGGGATTGTGTGGAAACGTGTGAAATTGTAGAGGGGGCAAGCACAGGAACCTGTTCAGTTTCTGGATTCGGGCTTTCTGATGACGGAACGTACACATCCTCGACATGCGAAACAGACGCAGATTGTTTGCTCTACTCTGGAAGAACAGAAACGATTATTTGCGATGCAGAAAAAGCAAAACTCACACGCGACATGAAGCGTCTCACCGATCTTCAGCACATGACCGCGCTTCTCACCACATACGGTGAGGAAAACGGATACTGTTCAGTGACGACCGATCAGACCTGTACGGACGACAGTGAGTGTCCAGGAGATGAAACGTGTGAGCCGGCGGTTCCTACGATTTCGGAAGGAACGTTTGTTCGTTCAATCGCTACAAGTGCATGGTCATCATGGGCTTCGGTTCTTGGAAATGATCTCGGTGAAGCCCTTCCAGAAGATCCACTCAATGCTTTCTATCAGTGTGATGATAGTGGATATGAATCAGACACCTGTTGGAATCCAGTCGCAGCAACGTTCATGTGCCCCGATGAGTCGCATGTGTATGGGTACCGCAGTATAGGGGGAATTGGATATCAGGTCGACATTCAGCTTGAATATGACACAGTTGCCACATGGTACTATGCCTTCGATCCAGAAGGAGATATTGACGATGTCGTTATAGAAAATGACTACAGCGGTGTGACTGAAAGTGGTTTTGGCACAAGTACTACCCCAATGTGCCAAGGTGGCACCGCTGGAAGCTCGGCAATTTGTGGTGATGGAATTTTGGCAGTAGGTGGCACAGATGTGACAGATGATGAAGTTTGTGAAATTGGAGATACCATTTACGGATCAATGGCTTGTGCAGGATCGGATGGTTTAGGTGATGGTATTTTGTGCGACGACAAGTCAGATTGTGATACATCAGAAACATGTGTTGCAATCACCTGTGAAACCGGTTCTGGAACGATCACGACAACGTGTGAATTGGATTGTACTGGATATCAGACGGTGACCGAAGCAGAAGGAACGTCTGGAACGAGCGGAACAGACTGTA
>CAYYFM010000068.1:0-9190 GCA_964471375.1 uncultured Gammaproteobacteria bacterium | reverse complement strand
GATTTCGAGGTGATATGCAGATATCATTGAGGAATCGTGAATGCGTGTCGTGCGAATATGGCCGATTTGAAGCCGTGCATGACTTTTGCAGAGGTCCCTTTCAGTCTTACGCTCCAACGAGCGACTTAACCGCTCCCCACATTTGACCTCCAAACTTCACAAAATCACGGTAGGTGACGAGAATGACCAATCCCATCAATAATGCAAACCCAACACTATGAACAATCCCTTCTGTGCGCTGGTCTACGGCTTTACGACGGATCGTTTCAATAAACAAAAACAGAATGCGTCCGCCATCGAGTGCAGGAAATGGGAGCACGTTTACAACAGCGAGATTGATGGAGAGAATCGCGGCAAATTGCAAAAGATAAACGATGCCCATATCGGCGGCTTCGCCAGTCATGACCGCGATACCGACCGGGCCGGATAAGTCGACACTGACACGTTGGTGAACGATGAGATTTGTGAGCAAGTCGCCAAACGCGCGTACGACTTCGATCGTATAGGCTGCAGTGGCAATCGTTCCGTGATAAATCGCGAGATGTGGCGCGAACGAAACAAGACCAGTCTTTACCAGTCCAACTCCGATGCCGTGTACATCGACATTCACAAGATCTTCTGCGGTAACTGTTTTGGTGACAAACGTTCCATCCTGTTTTTTCACAACAAGTTCAATCCCCGCATCGCCATGCTCGCCAATATACTCGCGCGCCGATTCTGCTGTTTCAAATGGAAGGGCGTCCATGGAAACAAGAACGTCACCAGAAACAAGTCCTGCACGTTCAGCAGGAGATTGCGACGCAATCGAAGCGATTTGCATTTTTGCATCCGTCACCTGTGCATTTGCAGGAAGCGTCTCATCAATCGCCGTTGGAAGCCCAACCATAAATCCACCAGAAAGCAACGCGATCGCGAGCAATAAGTTCATGGACACACCAGCGATGAGAACCAAAAACCGCTTCCATGCAGGCTTGGAAGAAAAACTGTCCGTATCCTCACGATGATCCCCAGACTCCCCTTTAATTTTCACAAACCCTCCAAGCGGAATCCAATTGATCGAATACTCTGTATCCCCCCGCTTGATCGAAAACGCCCGAGGAGGAAATCCAAACCCAAACTCCTCAACTTTCATCCCCGACTTTTTCGCCACAATAAAATGGCCGAATTCGTGAACGAAGACGAGAAGAGAGAGAACGACGAGAAAGAGGAGAATGGTGGTAAACATAGTTCGACGAGCTCACGACAGGTGTGTCGATATGATAGCGGGTTTGGTTCGTTGGGGCAAGATAAAATCCCCCTAACCATAGACCGAATGATCACCGATCATGAGTAATAATACGCGGCCTTCGGAAAGAAATTGAAAAACGACCCTTGTTCTGTAGTTAACAGAAAAGCTGTATCGATCAGCAAGCCGGCCGTGTAGTTTATGCACACGAATATGTGAATGTTTTGATTGATCTTGCAATAAACTGATCGCTTCTTTAACTTCTATTTGCAATTCCGGAACCAATTTTTTATAGGCACGAATAAATTTTGGAGTATAGGCCACTTCCAACATAACGAATAGGGACTTTTGCAGAAGTCCCAATATTAAATTGATGCAGTAAGAACATCAAGGTCGCCTGTAAGAATTCTCCCATCCCGAGCCTCCTGTTCTGATTCCAATACATCAAGAACTGCCTGATCTTCAGCAAATTTAAGAACGGCCTTTCGAACAAGAGCGGCTTTTGAATCTGCCACCCCATCTTGAACAAGACGTTCAATCATCTGTTCAATCGCTGGAGTTAATGGAACGGAAAGCGTGGACATAGATGATGTATTAATTTATAGCATTAAAGTATCATACTCAGCCGGAATCGTCAAAAGAAGTAAGGGGTTCAAAAGGAAAAACGATTAAAATAACTTTGCGAGCACAGATTCAATCCGCTCAAGATCACGCATGTCCACATATTCGTCAGCTTGGTGCGCGACCATCGAAGGTCCGGGACCGCAGACAACTGCTGATCCGCCTCGCGTCTCGATGAACAGCTGGGTGTCGAAATAACCAGTTTCCTTCGGATCACCTGAGGTGAACAGGTCGAAAGGCGTTTTTTCGATCGACAGTGCGACCATCGGTCCAACGCGAAACGAAACATCAATCGTTATCATTTTGCCTCCCATTCGGACAATGGATTCCGAAAGAGCGTTAACAACAAACATCTCGTCGATACATACGTTCGCGATCCGAATCTCCAGCACAGCCTCAGCGAACGACGGGATAACGTTCGACCGCGCGACGATTTCACCACCAACAGGAAGACCGCCGCGCATCCACGCGAGATTAACGGTCGAGATTCCAAGACCTTCGTCCGGAAGCAACGCAAGACGGCGAACAAGATCATCCGTCGCGCTCTGGATGACACGAATCGCGTTCACGCCATCTTTTCCCATTGCTGAGTGAGCCGCACGACCTTCCACACTAAATCGACATTCAAGTACGCCGCGACAACCGCGATAAACACGCAGGTCTGTCGGCTCTGGATTCACTATCAACCTCGGTGCGATCGTCGTTTTTGATACAAACGCTTTCATTCCACAAAAATCATACTCCTCGCCGACGTAAAACAACGCGGCGATTTTCTGCTCCGTGTTCGCACCGCATCGAATCGTCGAAATAATTGCTGAGAGCCCAGCCTTCATGTCTACTGCGCCAAGCCCGTACATCCGCGTACCTTCACGAACCGGAACGAGTGGATCGCGAATCCACGCGTCCGAGGGTGGCACAGTATCAAGGTGTGCGGTGAGAAGAATTTCCGGGTCGTCGGAATTCGTCACGTAGACATTCTGCCTATTTCCAAAAACAGGCTGTTGTTCAACAGACCAGTTGCCTGGCAGGTCAGAAAGTGCCGCGACAACAAAATTTGCGATCGCAGCTTCGTCACAGCCGTTCCCGACGAACGACGGAATGCGAATCAGATCTTCAAGAAGAGAAATTGTATTTGTCATAATGTAAAAAATGGCGGGGAGCGAGAGCATCGCTCCCCGCGTGATTAGTAGTCCGAGTGACAGCCACGGGCGGGCATGTCGTTGAACGGCTGAGTACCGCCGACCATAAGAATGCGAGTATCTGCCGCGTCGATAATAACGCCATCCACGCACTTACGTGAAACGACCTCCTCGGTGCCGACGATCACACATCCAAGCTTGTCGACCATTACATGTCGGATGATCGGTTGGTTCACAGACGTGCGCGCCGAGATGTTGCGATAGCCATTTGCGGCTGCGGTAGCACTCAGAACGCGAAGGAGCCACTGACACGAACCGTGTTCGCGAGCCGTTGGGTCCACAAACACCTCAGCAAGATAGAACGATACGTGCATCTTGTGCGGTAAGAGGTCGCGAACGTCGGGTTTGCGATGTACGCCAAATCCGATCGCCGCACCGAATGGCTTTCCGTCCCCATTCTCAATAACAAGAAATACGGTCTCAGGCCACGACAGAATCTCCATAAAGTCGGTACGTACCTCGTCCGAAGTGAACACCTCGTACCAAGGAGGTTCGCGAAAACAGGAAATGTAGAGCGCGATTAGCGCTTCCAAGTCGTCGGGACGTACAGGACGGATCTTCTTTGGGTAACGCATGGTTTACTCCTTGATGAAACCGCGCATCAGCACGCGGCGGGTGGGAATCTGTGCATCCGGAAGAGCCCGGATCGACGCATAGTCTTCTTCGGCGATCACTTGAAAACCGAAATGATGAACGAACAGATGACGGATTACCTCCTGATGAACGGACGTGCTGACCAGGATTTCCCTGAAGCCAGCTTCGCGAGCAGCCTGAAACAACCTGACGACGAGGTCGCGACAGACGCCGCGGCCACGATGCGCTGGATCGACAAAGAGTTCGCTGATAAACAGCGTGAATTGCACCTGTTCTGCGAGGTGCGCACGAAGCCATTTCTTGCGAACGGCACCAAACGCAATTCCCGCCCCAATCGGTCGGCCGTCCAAATCGCGTGCGACAAGGAAGATCGTTTCCGGCCAGCGTAGAACTTCGTCGAAGATCACACGAACTTCCTTTGTCGTGTTAAATTCACGCTAGGGTGGTTCGCGAAATGCCTCAACATAGATGCGAATGAGATCTTCCAGATCGCTCATATTTCCTCCAAAAAGAGCCCCTGATTGGGGCTCTTACCTGCATTTCGTGATGAACCAATCGGTTATACACCGAGGTTAAACGCAACGCACGCGAGAATCCCAGAAGGGAAATTCGCGTGATGATGGACAACATTTGTATTCAGGTTGCGATTCATATTGATAACGGTATCATATCGAATTTTTTGAGTTATGTCAAGAAAAATCTCCCCGCTTTTTTTGACAGGGAGAAACTTATGTTGGCTTTGGGCGGGTGAGCCAGAGGAGGAGGGCGAATGTTGTCATGAGGAAACCAACGACGAACCAGACGGTGCCCATGGTTTCGATTGTGCTTGGAGCGTCGCGAATTGCAAGCCAGACGATGAGCGGGGTTACAGCAAAACCTAACTTTCCGATCAGACCTTGGAGACTCGCGTATGTGGCTCGATGATCACTGTCAACGCGATGATGTACGAAGGAGTCCATGAGCGGTTCGATGGCACCACGGCCGACTTCGTGGAGCATGACGGCGAGAATGGGAAGAAAGATTCCGGGCATGAGCGGGATGAGTCCCATTCCTAGTCCAATCGCGACGAGCGAAGCGCACAGAGCTGTTGCTTCTGTCTTTGCGCCAACCGCATATCGCCTCACAAGCCAGCCACCAGGCATCAGCGACAAATACATAACTGGCCAGATCCAAGTAAGCGATGACTTGCCTGCGAGCTCAATGAAGTACGGCGCCCAGTAGTGGTTGAATGGGAGCATCATTCCAGAGACGATGAATGCGACGAGTGCCCACTTGAGAGCACGACTTTCACGGAGCAGAACCAAGCTCTTACGCAACGCTTCTTTTTCCGTCACACGCACAGGAGGCTCACCATGTCCGTCCATGTAGCGAACGGTAAGTATGAATGCGGGAATCGTGAGAACAAGATGTGGAATCCAGATGAGACGTGGATGAACGAATGCGAGCAAGGCACCAAACACTCCTCCAAGAAGCATGCATCCTCCGCGGATCATTGCGGTTGTTGCAAAGGTGTGACGAATCGCCTGTTCACGTCCGTGTGATTTCAGTGCGTCCACAACCCATGCTTGATGCGCTCCAGACACAAATGCCATCCCAAAGGCGAGCAGTGCCTCCGCGAACATTGCGCTCCAAAAACCAGTCGCACACAGATAAAACGCTGATCCGATAAGCTGAATCACCATCCCGCACTTGAGCGACCATGTGCGACTCTTTCCGTCCGCCTTCATCCCAGTCGGAAGTTCCATCCCCGCGTAAACGAGCCAGAACACAGCATTCACAAGCCCAACTTCGCCAAGCGAAAGTCCGAGCGACTGGAGAAACGGGACGTATGCCGTCACCGTTGCGCCAAGTCCAAAGGTCGTGAGGCCGATAAATAGATAGTAGATCGTTTCGATTCGCATAAGAGACCTCCGTTAACGTAAACGACCCGAGAGAAATTCCCGGGTCGTCGGAAGTCTTATGTAACGTTTATGAACGCAACATCAGCTCTCCAGCACACGGGAACAGAAAAACCATCTGCGAATCGCAGACGAGAGTTTTTCCTGTAATTGGGTGCCAGAAGTTGTTCATACTATTTCTAGTAAATCACGTTTTAACAATTTTGGCAAGCGTCGCCGCTAATACGACATGGTCTGGTTCTTTTGCTGCGAGACAAGGATCGAGTTGATCAGCCGATGTCACAGGAACGAGATGGAGATGAACGTGATCAACAGAAAACCCTTCTACAGCCATGGCAACGCGAGGAACGTTCATGATTTGTTTTAATTTTTCTGCAACTGGCTTCGCCGCCTTCAGAAGCGCAGAATAAGCCTCATCATTCATCTCAAATAAATAAGGAGTGTGTGTTTTTGGAATCACAAGCGTGTGCCCTTCTCTCATCGGACCGATCGTGAGAAACGCCAAGTGATTCTCATCCTCCCACACTTTATAACACGGAATTTCTCCCGCCACGATTTTGCAGAAAATACAGTTATCCATATTTAACGCCACTCCCACCGACGCTAAAGCTTTGGTGGGTAAAAAAGTGGCTGTGAAATTTACATTCTTAGGGACTTTAGTCCCGTCCCGAAAGCCGCGCGAAATGACGAGGGCCTTTTTGGATGAGGGAGCCAGTTGCGACGGTTGCGTTGATGTCTGTCACGGGTGTCCCATCGACTTTCACCCCGCCTTGATCGATAAGACGTTTCGCTTCGCTGTTTGTTTTTGCAAATCCTGCAGCAACGAGAACATCGACGAGACGCGCGGGTGAAGACTCGACGGTGACTGCCACGATCTGGTCTTCATCCGGACCTTTCTTGTCGCGAAACAAGCTGTCGAAACTGTCACGAGCATTGTTTGCTAAATTCTCATCATGAAATGCCTTCACAATCTCAAAAGCAAGACGTGCTTTTACATCACGCGGATTGACTTCATCACGGATAAGCGACTTCGAAATCTGTGCAACTTCCTCCATGGTCACATCGGTGCACAACTCAAACCCACTGACGATCATGCCGTCGGTCCAACTCATGACTTTTCCAAACATATTGTCAGCAGAATCTTCAAATGTGATCATGTTCCCTTCGCTCTTTCCCATTTTTGTCCCCGTCGGGTCCACGAGTAGCTTCAGCGCAACGACGAACTTTTCTTTCTTACGCATCGATTTCATCAAATCGCGGCCTGCAAGCATGTTGAATGTCTGATCGTTGCCACCCATTTCCCCATCCACGTCCATCGCGACACAATCGTATCCTTGCATGACCGGATACAGAAACTCATGCAAATAAATCGGTTTTGCTTCTTCCATACGCTTCTGAAACATGTCACGCTCGAGCAGTTGGTTCACCGTAAAATGTGAGGTAAGTCCGATTGTCTGATCGAGTGTCATAGGAGCAAGCCATGTACTGTTATATTTCAGTTCTGCTGGATTCTCTCCGTCAAAACGCAAAAAACGCGATGCTTGTTCTTGATACTTGGTGCAATTTGCAAGCACTTCATCTCGTGTTAGTTGTTTCCGCACCGCACCCTTATCTGTTGGATCTCCAATCATCGCGGTGAAATCCCCGATGAGCATGATGACTTTGTGACCCAACTTCTGCCACTCCCCAAGTTTTCGTAACCAAATCGCATGGCCAATGTGCAACGATGGGCCTGTAGGATCAACGCCAACGTACAAAGACAATGGCTTCCCTTCTTTCAGACGAGCCTCGACAAATTCTCGATTCGGAAAAATATTCTCCACGGAACGACTCAGAAAATGGTCGATTGATTCTTGATCTGTTTTCATATCATTTCATCATAAACGCAACGAGCTCGTCGCGTTTTATTTTCATTAAATCTTCGCTCGTTGCTTCGACCGTAAGCCGCAGGAGTGGTTCTCCGTTTGAAGGCCGAACAATGAACCACCAGTCACGACCAAACTCACAGCGGATGCCATCGAGACGATTCACAGCCGTGGCGAGTGGAGCGTAGTGTGCTTCGAGTTTCGCCATCACAGCTGATTTATCCTGTACTTCGCGATTCACTTCCCCACTGTTAACGTACCGACGGAGTGGCCGAACGAGATCGGCGAATGTTTTTTTACTTGATCGCCAGAGGGATAAAACACGGACGATCGCGTAGTCGACGGATTCGAGATAATCCGTCTCTTCAAAAAAGAAATGACTGGAAACTTCCCCACCAAGCGCAGCTTTATTTGCATGCATCGCTTTGATGACGAGTGTGCGACCAACACGATCTTCGACACAAACGCCGCCCGCGTCACGAATGGCATCCGTTATTGCCCACCCCATGTTTGGTGCAACGATGACAGATCGTCCCTCAGCTTTTGCAAGAATTTCCTGTGCGAGTAAAGCGAGTGTTTGATCACCGCGGATGGTCACTCCTTCGTTGTCGACGAATGCGACACGATCTGCGTCGCCATCAAGCGCAATTCCGAAGTCTGCTTTTTCACGCAAAATTGTTTCTTTCAAGACCGCGAGTGTTTCATCTTTCGCTGGATTTGCTTCGTGGTTCGGGAATCGCGCATCTGGCTCTGGATACAACTCTGCGAATGTCACGCCAAGTCGTTTCAATAATGGAGTGACACTGATCGCTCCCATACCATTTCCATAGTCGACGACGACTTTGACTCCTTGAAAGGCGTTGTCGTTGATTCCTGTCAGACATTTTTCTAGATAGACTGGAAGAATGTCAAACGTTGTGCGTGTTCCTCTTGTCTCTGTTCTTGAAAATACTGTATCACAAATAATTTCTTTCATGTCAACTCCAGAAAGAGGATATCCATTATGCATCGCCATTTTTATGCCATTATATTCTGGTGGATTGTGTGAAGCAGTAATCATGAGACCTGCTTCTATGTCTGATCGTCCTGCGACCGCGTAGTTATACATCGAGGTTGTGCACATTCCAATATCAATTACATTTGCTCCCATCGAACAAATTCCGTCTACCGCGGCTTCGAGAAGTTCTGGGCTTGTAGAACGCATATCACGACCAACCACAACTGTTTTTGCTCCCGTTTTTACAACAAGCGCCATCCCTGCTTGATGAGCAAGTTCGGGTGTGATTTCTTCTAAAAGACCGCGGATATCGTTTGCGCGAAATACCATTTGAGAAAAGGCCATATTTTATTGACGGATCAAGAAGATTTACGTACCATACATTGTATAAAACATTGACATTTACGTCACGGTGCGGGGTCAAGGGACCCGCCTATCATAAATATATGGACCCAATACTTTGGATTATTCTCGGCGTTGTCGTTGTGCTCGGAGGATGGCTTGTGATCACGTATAACTCACTTGTTCAATCGCGCAATCGTGTCGACGAAGCGTGGAGTGATATTGAAGTGCAGATGAAGCGTCGGTACGATCTCATCCCGAATATTGTCGAGACAGTCAAGGCGTATGCGAAACACGAAGATTCTGTGTTTACAAAAGTGACAGAAGCACGATCTGCGGCGATGGGTGCTCGCTCTGCCACAGAACACGCACAGGCAGAAAACATGCTGTCTCAAACACTCAAGTCCTTGTTCGCGGTAGCAGAAGCATACCCTGCTTTGCAGGCCACA
>CAYYFM010000067.1:0-11054 GCA_964471375.1 uncultured Gammaproteobacteria bacterium | reverse complement strand
GGGCATGAGGTGACGGTGTATGGGAGAGGTCGATACGGACCTACGGATCGTACGGACTTACAGACAATGAAAGGTGTGACGGTGCGGTACGTTCCAACCATTTATCGAAAAAATTTAGAGGCGATTGTACATACGTTTTTGTGTACGATGGATGCGATGTTTCGGGATGTGGATGTGTTTCATTATCATGGGGTGGGGCCATCGACGCTTGCGTGGATTCCGCGGTTGTTCAAACCAAAGGCGCGCGTTGTTTGCACCTTTCATTCGCAAGATCGCTTTCATCAAAAGTGGAGTTGGCCTGCGAAGTTGTATTTGTGGCTCGGAGAATTTGCGGCGTGTTATATTCCTCACGCAACGATTGCGGTGTCACATGTGATTCAGGTGTATGTTCGAGAAGTGTATGGACGACGCATTTTGTACATTCCAAATGGAGCGGAGATTCAGGAAGGAGTTGGAAGCGATCGATTGGGCACGTTTGGATTAGAATCGAAAAAATATATTTTGAATGTTGGGAGACTGGTACCGCATAAGGGGGTGGGGTATTTGATTGAAGCGTTTAAGAACAATAGGCGTGGTCCCTGGAGGTCGTCCGACGGTCTGACCCCGCTCTGGGAAGATTTGAAGTTGGTAATCGTCGGCGCAGCTGGCTACGGATCGAAGTATGAGGAGAAGTTGAAGGCTCTTGCAGAAGGACGAGACGATATTTTGTTTCTTGGCTATCAGACAGGGGAAGTGCTTCGTCAGCTGTATGCGCACGCGTACTTGTTCGTCCAACCATCAGAAGCAGAAGGTTTGCCTGTCGTTGTGCTTGAAGCAATGAGTTATGGTCGTCCTGTTCTCGTATCCGACATTCCAGCGAATTTGGAAGCGATACATCATGCAGGGTTTACATTTAAGAATAAAGATGTCGAGGATTTGACTGCGCAGTTATCAAATTTATTGGAACATCCCGAAGTTGCCGAGGAGTCCGCACGAAAAACTAAGGAAGTTGTCAGAAAAGAGTTTAATTGGGAGATGATCGCCGTGCATACAGAAGCAGTTTATTTGAGTATTCGGAGGAGAATATAGGGATTAGAATCTAGGATTTAGGAAAATCTCCCCACATCCTAAATTCTAATCCCTCTATCCTCTATCCTCTATCTTATATCCTCCCCTTTTTCTTATGTCTCACCCCATCGATTGGCATGCAATTTCTGAGCGAGAGCTGTTCGATGCTTTGCATACAACCAAAGCTGGTTTGACGACGGTGGAAGCGAAACGTCGACTGGAAAAGCATGGAGAAAACAAACTTCCCAAAAGGAAGTCGTTGACATGGCTCACTGTTTTGTTTCAACAATTCACGAGTCCACTCATGATCGTGCTGTTATGTGCAGCAGGAGTGAGTTTGGCCCTTGGAGATACTGTTGACGCCGGAGTGATTACGGTGGCTATTGTTTTAAACAGCTTGCTTGGTTTCATCCAGGAATACAAAGCAAATCAAGCGATGGAAAAGTTGCGACAGCTCGTTCAACCAACAGCATTGGTGCGACGAGATGGACATGATCTAGAAATCGATGCGGGTGAGTTGGTGAGAGGAGACGTTGTCATTTTGCGGGCAGGAGATCGTATTTCTGCGGACGCACGGCTGTTCGAATGTTTTGGGTGTGAAGTGAATGAGGCGGCACTCACAGGAGAATCTGGGCATGTGCAAAAGAAGGTGTGTGTGCAAGACCGAGGAACAGGTGTTTCTGATCGAACAAATATGGTGTTCACTGGAACATCGATGGTGATTGGTCGCTCGCTCGCTGTTGTGGTTGCAACAGGAATGGAAACAGAGCTTGGAAAAATTGCGCAACTTGTACAGTCAACGGAGGAACAGAAGACACCGTTGCAAGATGAACTCGCACGTCTCGCAAAATGGTTGTCGTTTGGAGTCGCAGGAATTGTGACGGTCTTATTCGGAGTTGGCATATTATACGGTCGTGGGTCACTCGAAATGTTTCAAACGTCCGTCGCTCTTGCTGTCGCCGCCATTCCAGAGGGACTTGGAATTTCTGTCACAATCGTGCTTGCGATCGGTATGCAACGAATGGTGAAACATCATGCACTCATTCGCCGACTTGTCGCCGCGGAAACACTCGGTTCTGTCTCTGTTATTTGTACAGATAAGACAGGAACGATTACAGAGGGTCGCATGCGTGTTTCTGAGGTGACGGGAAATCGTGACGCCGTACTCGAAGCGGTTGTGTTGTGCAATGACGCGATTCTTGATGGAGATGTTGTCCTTGGCTCACCAACAGAACGCGCTCTTTTGGAAGCAGGAATATCTGCGGGATTACACCCTGCAAAACTCATCAAGGACGCTCCAAGAATTGCTGAACTCCCTTTTGATTCTGCAAAAAAATACATGGTCACGATGCATGAAAAGGATGGAAAAACGTGGATGATTTTGAAGGGTGCTCCTGAAAGAGTGTTAACATTTTGTCATGGATCCGATGGTCATTTACAGGAGGCCGCACAATTAGCAGATCAAGGTCTTCGTCTGATTGCGGTTGCAAAGAAAACAATTTCACATCCCTCGACTATTATCACGGATGTCGACTTACACGGATTTTCTTTTACGGGATTTGTCGGTCTCCGTGATCCCCTTCGAAAGGAGGCTGCAGAGCAAATTCGTGTTGCAAAACTTGCGGGTGTTCGTACGGTGATCGTGACAGGGGATCATCCAAAGACGGCTCGAGCGATTGGTGTGGAAGCTGGATTGCACATGACGGAAAATTCGGTTGTCACAGGTGCTGAACTCGATGCGTGGGATGATGCAGCCCTTGATCAGCACTTACAGAGCATAAAGATTTTTGCTCGCGTCGAACCGCGTCATAAAATTCGCGTGGTACAAGCATGGCAGAGAAGCGGAGCGGTTGTTGCGGTGACAGGGGATGGGGTTAATGATGCGCCAGCACTGAAGGCAGCAGACATTGGTGTCGCACTTGGGTCTGGTACAGAAGTTGCGAAGGAAGCATCAGACATGGTTCTTCTTGACGACAATTTGTCTTCAATCACAGCAGCGATCGAACAAGGACGTGTGATTTTCGATAACATGCGTCGAAGCGTGGTGTACCTTTTCACGAGTGGATTTACAGAAATGATCCTGATTGCTGGATCGCTTCTGCTTGGTTTACCACTTCCACTTCTTCCTGCACAAATTCTTTGGATCAATCTTGTTGCCGATACCTTTCCTAACGCCGCTCTTGCTTTTGAAAAAGGAGAGCCTGACATCATGCTCCGCCCTCCTCGCAAACGTGGCGAGCCCGTATTTAACCGCCAGATGGCTGTCCTATTGCTCGTGATCGGTGTTGTGACAGACCTGATATTGTTCGGTCTTTATCTCTGGATTCTTCCAACCAAGGATGTAGAAGTTGCTCAAACATTTATGTTTGCCGCGGTAGGTATTGCTTCACTTGTTTACGTTTTCTCTATCCGCAGTTTTCATCGATCCCTTTTTCGTCTCAATCCATTTTCAAATCCATTTCTCGTCGGTGCAGTTGCGATTAGTTTTGCCATGCTTGTTTTTGCCATCCAAAATCCATGGCTTTCCTCTGTTTTACATGCAACCCCTCTTGCCTTGTCCGACTGGGGATTGTTGGCTATGATTGGCGCAGGAAAGCTACTTATAATTGAAACAGCGAAAACATTCACCATATGAACATCGTTTTGAAAGCTGTTGGAAAAAAATATGGAGAAAGAGAAGTCGCAAGGCGTATTGTCTGTTCGCGCGGTGATGAAGTGATTCGCACGGCGAAGAAGGTTATTTTTGCATTGCACCGTGATGATTTTGCACAATCAGCAACATTATTGAAAGAAATCGACAGTCAACTCAAGACGTGCGCGTCTGCACTCAAATCCTTCCCAGATTTGGCGAACGAAGGACCATTTGTTGCGGGTCTCGAGGAATTTGCCGAAGCACAATTGTTTTTGCACTATATTAAAACAGGAAAACTCGGCGCGATTGATAAACGCACCATGTCCGCATCCACCTATCTCGGTGGTTTGTGCGACACAACAGGCGAGATCGTTCGTTACGCCATGCGACAAGCAACCCATGGAAATCATACAGCGGTAACGCAGGCATTTGATACGGTAGAATCCGTCATCACCGATCTCCTCGATTTCGATCTGACAGGATACCTCCGTACAAAGTTCGATCAAGCAAAACGAAATCTGAGACAGCTCGAGCAAATGCAGTATGAGTTGAGCCACAGAATTATAAATTCGAAATAAATTCAAACTTCGAATTTCGAATTTTCATTACCCCTATGCCTTCAGACACAGCAAATCCTTGGTTATTTCGACGCGATGAGATCGACGTTCTGGAAGAAGAGCTCGATGAGATTTTTCATTTGCATAAACATGAGGATGATGGGATTCATTTTGATATGGAGGAGGAGGTGATTTCGGAACAAACGAAAACAGAGGAACAGTTTGAACGTCGGTTATCCGAAATGCTTGGGCCAACCGCATCGCTTGCGGCACATAGTCACATCTGCACGCATTGCAAGGATGGATTTCCGGATGGAGTAAAAATGACAGAGATGCTTGTCCCAGAACGTGATCCGCTGTATGCACAAGCGTACACGTGGGCGGTGCGTGTTTTTTATTGGGCGAGGGATTGTTACTGGATGAATGGAATGCGTAACAAGGATATGTTTCGTGTGCAGATTAACGCGTATCTCGTTCCGGTAAAAATTGCGTTCGCTCAAGTGGAACATCATCGAAAAGATCCTCATGCAACAAAGATTATGGACTTAGAATTTGATCTAGCGCTGACCTATCTGCGTCGAACTCGAGTGTCGCTTGGGACTCTCACAACGACAGGTGTTGCCTCGAGTGATTTAGAATGGATGATGGAAGAAGCCGATCGCATTGCGGAAAAAGTTGAAGAAAAAAAATCAAAAAAATGATATGTCTGTTGCGGCGATTGTTCCAGCGTATAACGAAGCTCAGACGATTCAAGAGGTCGTTCGTATTTTGAAGTTATCTCCATTGCTTGATGAGGTGATCGTTGTGTCTGATGGATCGACGGACCGGACCGCTGACATTGCTCGATCCGCTGGAGCAACGGTATTTGAGCTTTCAGAAAACGGTGGAAAGGGCGCCGCGATGCTATATGGTGTTCATCACACGGATGCGGAAATCATTTTTTTTGCAGATGCGGATCTTCTTGGTTTCACGGTCGATCATGTGGAACAGCTCGTGCTTCCTGTTTTGTCTGGATCACGTGTTATGAATGTCGGTTTACGCGATCGTGGAGTGATCATGACGAGATTCCAATCAATCCTTCCTCTTATCAGTGGTGAACGTGCGATGAAACGACAGGTGATCGAAGGAATTCCCCCAGAGTTTCTTCAGAGATTTATGGTTGAAACGGCGCTCAATTATTATTGTCAATCACGCCATTTGCCTTACGGAACGGTGTTTTTGAGCGGTCTCACCATTCGCCGTAAATACGAAAAAGTCGGCTGGAAGGAAGGCGTGGTACAATATATCCGCATGGCAATACAGATTCTGACAGCCATGATCACCGTCCGAATCGCCAGAGTATTTAAGAGATTTTGATTTGAACCTCTTTTTTTATGCCAATAAATTTATTTGACATTTCCACTTTTCAGGATGCCGTTGTGACCGTCATGGGACTTGGTCGTTTTAAACAGGGAAGCGGAATTGGTGCCGCGAAATGGTTGATGCGTCATGGGGCTCAGCTTGTGATTACGGATCTGAAAACACAAGAGGAAATGCGAGAGTCGATCGATGAGATTTCGCATTGGTACGATGCGTATCGTTCCCAGTTTCCAGATCGGACAATCTATCACCCACTTTTTGTTTTGGCAGAGCATCGCGCGGAAGATTTTACCGATGTAGATTTGGTTGTACAAAATCCAGGTGTTCCACGCGAATCAGAATTTGTTCAACTCGCACGCGAGCACCGCGTTCCGATCGAAAGCGACATGTCGTTGTTTTTTCGTTATTGCCCATTTTCGATTTACGCGATCACTGGGACTCGTGGAAAATCAACGACGACAGCGCTTCTTGGAGAGATGTTCAAAGGGATTCATCCAAAAACCGTTGTGGCAGGAAATATTTCACGCTCTCCGCTTGAAGATCTTGACTGGCTTCTTGAAGAGAAATCGCCCGTTCCTGTCGTCCTCGAACTTTCCTCATGGCAGATCGAGAGTTTAGAAAATATCGACCGTGCTCCAGAAATTGCCATTCTGACAAATATTTTTCCAGATCACCTAAACCGTTACGCGTCGTTGGAAGCATACGCGCAGGCGAAGATGCAACTTTTTCGCCATTGCAAAGAAGGCCAGTACGCCGTCTTGAACGCCGATCATGAGATGGTTCGTGTTTTATCTGATCAGATCGCTTGTAAAAAGTACTGGTTTTCCGAGACCGAAACGGACACCACTCCCACCGACGCTAAAGCTTTGGTGGGGAAAAAAGTGGCTAAGAACATAGGACTTCCAAGATCTTCCGAGTTCCTAGGGACTTTCGTCCCGTCCGTTTTTTTGCGCGACGGACAGATCGTCTGTTCTGTCGAAGGAAAGGAACATGTGCTTGGTGATACCGCAACGATGGCACTCAAAGGAACACACAATTTGCTCAATGCACTTGCAGCCTCTTTGTCTGCGCATTTGGCAGGAGTTCCAGCCGAAGCGATCTCGGCCGCATTAAAATCCTTTCAAGGATTACCTGGTCGACAGGAAATTGTGAAAGAAGTACGTGGGGTTGCGTACGTCAACGATACAACAGCCACATCCCCTGACGGAGTCATTGCAGCGCTCGATCGATTTGGTGCAGGAAAACAGATCGTGCTTATTACAGGTGGAACAACCAAAGGGCTGCCGTATGGCTCGATGGGAGAAAAGGTTGCAGAGAGCTGTAAGTACGTTGTGTATCTTGCGGGAAATGCAACGCCAGATATTCAAGCGGCCGTTGGTCAGACGATTCCGTCGGTTGTTGTGAAGTCTATGGATGAAGCGGTCAAACTTGCATCAAAACAAGCGACCGAAGGCGATACCGTTTTAATGTCTCCAGGCGCAACAAGTTTTGAAATGTTTAAAAACGAATTTGACCGTGGTGAGCAATTTGTGGAAGCAGTTCAGAAAGTGAAAGAGTGAACATGAATGCGCAATTTCGAAAATTTTTTCCTGAAAGTTTGATCAACGCCTATCACTATGTGTTGGCTTATTTGGCGGCGTTTGTGTATGGGTTTCCTTCTGAAAAATTGATGGTGATTGGGGTGACGGGGACAAATGGAAAATCAACCACCGTGGAATTTATTGGACGGATATTGGAGAGCGCGGGGAACCGGGTGGGTTGGACCGGGACGGCGTCGTTTAAAGTTGCGGATCGGGAATGGGTGAATGATCAGAAGATGACGATGCTCGGGAGATTTCAAACGCAAAAATTATTGCGTCAGATGGTGAGTGCCGGATGTCAGTATGCGATCGTCGAAACATCCTCACAAGGAATTTCACAATCACGGCATATTGGAATTAACTACGACATCGCCGTTTTCACCAATCTCACCCCCGAGCATATTGAAGCACATGGAGGATTTGAAAATTATAAGAAGGCAAAAGGGAAGTTGTTTAGGAAATTGAAAGAAGGGAAATTAAAGAAAAGAGGGGAAATTCAGAAAACATCGGTAGTAAATCTCGATGATAGCCACGCAGAATATTTTCTCTCATTCGATGCTGATAAAAAAATTGGATACGGAATAGTCGTAGAAAGGCAAAAGGCAAGACCTGACCCTAGTTTCATTGCCTCGGATGTCCAACTCTCTGCCGACGCTACCCGCTACACGCTACAGGCTCTTCCGTTCGTCCTCCATCCCCTCGGTCGTTTTAACCTGTATAATGCTCTTGCAGCTATTTCAGCCTGTCGAGCTGTTGGACTATCCTTTGAACAGATTCAAACAGGCGTTTCACTGCTGAAATCTGTTCCTGGTCGATTGGAGTCTATCAACGAAGGACAGCCTTTTTCTGTGATTGTTGATTATGCGTATGAGCCCGCCGCACTCACCGCGCTTTATGATACACTCGAACTCATCAGGAATGGTGGACGCCTTATCCATGTCCTTGGGTCCGCAGGAGGTGGAAGAGATGTGGCTCGCCGTGAAATTCTTGGTCGGATGGCAGGTGAACATGCAGATGTCGTGGTTGTCACAAATGAGGATCCATATGACGAGGAACCAGAGGAGATTATGAGGCAGGTCGCTGCAGGAGTAAGAGGGACAGAAGTTTTTGAGATATTGGATCGACAGGAGGCGATTAATAAGGCGGTTGAGTTGGCGAAACCAGGAGATATGGTTTTGATTACCGGAAAGGGGTGTGAACCGGTGATGGCAGTCGCGAATGGAAAGAAAATTCCGTGGGATGATCGTGAGGCCGTTCGTCGATCATTGAAGGCATTGGGTTATGAAATATTCAATCGATAAAACGATTCAATTGAGACCAGAGGAAGAAGTTCTGGAGATTGTGCATGAAGACATCGTGCCGCATCTTTTGCGTTACTCTCTTTTGTTTTTGTGGTTTGTCGCCCCATTCTTTTTTCTTTTTCCTTTGTTTCAAGAAGGGGTGGTAGGTGTTTTTATTTTTTTTGCCCTCGTCGCAAGTGCCTGTTTTTTCGGGCTCCGCTCGTATGTCAAATGGGCGAATACCACGTTTATTCTCACAGATCATCGGGTGATTGATGTGGATCGAAAAGGATTTTTTGACCGTGTTGTTTCAGAAATTCCGTATCATCAGATTGGTGACGTGACCTATCGAGTGAAAGGAATCGTTCCAACGATGTTTCGTTATGGGGATGTTCGCGTTCATGTGACTGGTTCTGGAGCGGACATTGAATTTCGCCATGTCGCACGACCTAGTCGGATTCATGACCTGATCAATGATTTACGAGAAACCGTTCGTACCTCTCCTGCCGATCGAAAAGAACATAAGTTACGCACGCTTGCAAAAGGAATGTCGATGGACGAGATTGAAAAAATAGCCGCGGAGATGCGACGTAAAGAACGAGAAGAAGCGGTTGAAACCCTTTATAAAAACGACGATGCCTGAAGTAAAAAAATCATTTTGGCGACGACTCATCGAATTCCGATTGTTGTTTCTCATCAATGCGGGTATTCTTATTGCACTCGGATTTGCGTTTGGAAGAGAATTTATTCGCAACCGTGAAATTCAAAATGAAATTTCACGGTTGCAAAGTGAGTCGAGCGCGCTTCAGGCTCGCAACCTCGAAATTGCAGATTTAAACACCGCGTTTCGTACCGAATCGTTCATTGAGCGAGAAGCCCGACTAAAATTAGGAATGAAAAAACCCGGGGAAAACGTTGTGGTGATTCAACAAACAGAGACGCAACCTGTTGAAATTGCTCTACGAACAGAGGGAGAAACGGATGAGTCTGATACGGATCCGCGTCAATTGCTTGCAACAGAAGATTCTGAAACAGTTGCCAATCCGCTCAAATGGTGGCAGTATTTCATACACTAATCCTGAAACACATTTATGGAATCTGAATCATTGCCAATTGCCCCTATTCCGGAATCAGCACCCGTCTTAGAAACTCTACCTCCACCAATGGTTTCTGGTCCAAAAAAACGACCTGTTTCTCCAAAAGTATTGTGGATATGTGCTGCGGTTTCTTTTTTGATGGTCAGTACCGCTGTTCTAACCTCCGTTGTTTATTTGCGTCCACCAACAGATTCATTCGTCCAAAAAGTTGTTGGAGTGTTTCCGTATCCGGCGGCGGTTGTTGGGTCTGATATGATTTCGATGAAATCGTTTCTGAATGAACGCATGGCTCTCAATAAATATTTTGAAGCAAATACGTCTATCGATTCTCCTATGCCAAGTGAGCAGGAGATCGCGGTAAATATTATCGATACCCTTGTTCATAAAACGGCGGTTGAACAGTTAGCAGAAGAGGTATCGGTTATTGTTGATGAAACTCGTGTCGAAGAATTTTACGTGGATGCAACTGGTGGAGGAGATCCCGCAGCATTTGCCTTAGAACTTGATACGATGTTTGGCTGGACAACAGATCAGTTTCGCGAACGCGTGATTCGGCCCGTTGTGCTTACGATGCAGTTGAGTGAGTACGTTTCGAAAGACGAAACACGTCAGGCAGAACCGCTCGCAAAAGCGAATTCTGCCTATGATCGACTCGTGGCAGGTGAAGAGTTTGCTTTGGTTGCAACGGATACAAGCATCGATCCATCAGCGACAAGTGGAGGAGATATTGGTTTTATTAATCTGACTGATATTCCAGAAGAGTGGCAGGTGGCCGTTTCGGAGCTTGAGGTTGGTTCTTACACCGAGGTTCTTGAAGGAGATCTGACGTATATGATCTTTCTGCTCACAGATCGTGTTGTTGCAGGAGAAGATACGCAGGTGAAGCTTTCTCTTATTGCAGTTTCAAAGGTAACTCTTGAGGAGATTGTTCAGGCCTATCTTGAATCTGTTCGTGTCTGGAAATTTGTTGGCCGAACGTAGGGGCCTGCAGGTATAGTTTAGTGGTAAAACGAGTGCTTCCCAAGCATTAGTCGCGGGTCCGATTCCCGCTACCTGCTCCATTTAAAAAATCCACTTCAAATAGTGGATTTTTTGAATGGAGGCCGTCTGACGGCCTGGAGCCGAAGGTGGGATTCGAACCCACGACCTCTGCTTTACGAAAGCATTGCTCTACCCCTGAGCTACATCGGCATTAGACCTGTTGTTGTATAAGCTTCTTGTCTGAACTTGTAACGCGAGGTATCATATACGAGACGTTGTTTTATGACAAGATCAATACTCGTTTCAATTTTTCTTTTTTTCTTTTTTCTTGATCCAGCATCTGCGTCAGAATTAGAGCAGATCGTTTCGACAACGTTCGACGCAGCAACGATCGAAGCAGGGTACACCCTTGAATCGTCCGACAGCCTGTTCCGTCTCGGAATCCGTCCAGAAACGCTAAACGTCGCGACACAGATTGATATCAAGACGCTCGATCGTTCGCTCATGGAGGCAACGCTTCC
>CAYYFM010000066.1:0-14109 GCA_964471375.1 uncultured Gammaproteobacteria bacterium | reverse complement strand
TGAAGAAAAAAAACATATTATTGAGACTCCGCAGTTGGTTACGGATACAAAAGCGGCGGCGGGGAAGATTATTGCTGACGCAAAAATCATATTTGCGAGTGGGGAATTGAAGACGCGGTTTGAGCATTTGATTGATGCGCGACTTCGAGATGTGAGAGATGGATATGAGACACGGGAGAAGTTAGAAGCATCTGTTGATCAGGGTGGAGTTGGCTTGTCTGGTGCTCAACTCGTCACGGTGATGGAAATGGTGGAGAGCATGGACGCGATGCATCATAAAGCGGTTGAGGCGGGGATGCAGGAGAAAAAGGAACAGGGTGCTGTTGCAAAGGCGCAAAAAGTTTTGTTGTCCGAGCAGGAAAAAGAACAAGAAGCGCAGGTGATGAGTAAAAGATATGCGGAGATTACGGGGGTTGCGCCGACGGAGCATGTTGAGATTATTTCTGGGGTCACGACGGCGGCGGTGAAGCCTGCGCAGGTTGTGCAGCAGAGGGAGCAGACGATTGATACGGCGAAGGTGAAAGCGGCGATTGAGGCAGGGAAGGCGCCGGCTCCGACCGTGACAGCTGTCATGTCTGTGGCCACGATTCCAACAACATCGACAGGCCGTCCTAAGGTTGAAGATATTCGTTTTGAGCGAAAACTTGCAGGACCTGTGGAGGAATTGCAGATGCTCACGCTTTCCGATTTCCGTCGTTTATCGAAAGATCCTCATCAAGCGGCGCTCAAAGTTCAGGACAAAGTAAACATTTCGACGCATGAAGGGTATAATAACCATGTGGCTGCAATTAAAGCTTGGCGCACGTCTCCACTTTCTTCGATGTACATCGCGCTTTCTCGTGAAGCACTGACATCCGGAAAAGGAATAACAGACTTACTCGCAGAGAAAAGGTCTGCTGGTGAAGACGACGTGATGAGTAACGCAGAACTCGACGTGATCGTGGGGTTGAATGGGATCTTAAGACTATGAATAGATCGTTAAATACTACGGAAAAATACAGAATTACGGAAGTACAGAATGTACAAAATTGATCATTCCCGTAATTTCCGTATTTCCGTAATTCCGTTTTTTTCCGTAGTATTTAACGAATCCCTATGGAGCAATTCGTTGTCCCACAATTTATTGATGCGGAAGACAAGATCATGGGGCCTTTAACAGGTCGCCAGTTCATCATCATGATGGTGGTGTTTATGTCGATCGCCGTCATGTGGAAATTGTTTTCCTTCGTTTGGTTTCTCATCATTGCACTCCCATTTTTTGCTCTCGGAGTTATCGTCGCATTCGTGAGAGTGAATGGACAGGCATTCCATCTGTTTCTTCTCAATGTTACTCAAACACTCAAAAAACCAAAACTTCGGGTGTGGGATAAAACCCTCAACGATGCTGAAGTTCGCGCTCACATGGAGAAAGAAATCCCTCCACCACCTCCACCACAGAAACGCAAAGAGTTCGCGACATCGAGTCGGTTGCAAGAACTGACGTTGGTGGTGAATACGGGGGGGGTGTACAAGCCCGAGGAGGAGTAATATGGATACGAAACTACTAAAAGGCTACTAAAATACAAAAACTACATAATACTACAAAATTTACTCGTGCACCAATCTTTCGTTGCTTACGTATTTTCGTAGCCTTTTAGTAGTTTCGTATCCAATTTCCCCTTTCCGGCCTTTTAGTAGTTTCGTATCCAATCTCCCCTATGCCTGACAAGAATCCGCTCGCTAAATCGAAACCTGGACCTGCGACTCAGCGATACCTTGATATTGCAGAGATTCGGGAGGACATGGTGATTCTCAACGATGGAACGGTCCGCGGGGTGCTTTTGGTGTCGAGCATTAATTTTGCTCTTAAGTCCGAAGACGAACAAGAAGCAGTCATTCAAGCATACATTAGTTTCTTGAATGGACTCGATTACCCTCTTCAAGTCGTCATTCAGTCACGCAAAATGAACATTGATGCGTATGTGAATTCGCTGTCCGAGCAGGAGAAAAAAACGACGAATGATTTGTTACGATACCAAATTGCGGACTATCGTACATTCGTGAAAGAACTTGTTGACCTTGGTCAAATCATGCAGAAGCGGTTTTATGTGGTGTTACCATACGATCCACTTACAAATAAAAAACGCGGATTCATGAAACGACTTTCCGAAGTTCTCTCTCCGGCAATGGCTGCAAAGCTTAATGAGAAACAGTTCAACGATCGCAAAGAACAGCTCGGACGACGCATGCAGCTTTGCGCGGGCAACTTAATGTCCATGGGTCTCAAATCTGTGCGACTCGACACCCAAGGTCTCATCGAGTTGTACTATAATGCATACAACCCTGACATCTTTGATACAGAAAGACTGACGGATGTGAATAAGATAAGGACCGAGGAATGATAATCGTTACGAACCAACGGAATGTACAGAATTACGGAAATACAGAATGATAATCGTTACGAACCAACGGAATGTACAGAATTACGGAAATACAGAATGTAGACATTGATCATTTCCGTATTTCCGTAATTCCGTAACATTCTGTAGTCCGTAACGACTCCCACCTATGCCAATTGAGCTCAAACAACTGACCAAATCAACGACACCTGCTCCGGCACCGGAGGCAGTGAAGCCCCAAAAGCCTGAGCAGGCTCGGGTTGCGGTTGAACGGGTTGCGCTTGAAGAAGAGCGAATTTATCGGCAAGGTGTTGTTACGGTGCGTGACGTTATTTCGCCAGCATCTTTTGAAGTCAAGCCGACGTTTTTGCGGTTGTCCGGATTGTTTGTTCGCACTCTTTTCGTTATCACCTATCCACGTCACATCGGTCTTGGTTGGTCTGCACCGGTTATCAACATGAATAAGACGCTCGATATTACGATGTATTTTTATCCGCTTCCATCACACATTATTTTGAAGCAACTCCAAAAGCGTGTCGGTATCATGCAAGCAGGTGTCTATGCAGATGCCGAGAAAGGTGCCCCACGTGATCCAATCAAAGAAACAGCTTTGCGCGACATCGAATCCTTGCGAGATTCTCTCACACAAGGGATTGAACATTTTTTTCAATTCGCGTTTTATCTCACCATCTACGCAACAACCGAAGATGAACTTGGAAAAACAACACAGGAAATCGAAGCGATGTTTGGATCGAAATTGATTTATACAAAAACAGGTTTCTATCAAACAGAACAAGGGTTCAATTCCACACTCCCACTCGGAAATGATGAGCTTCAAATTACGTACAACATGAATACGTCGCCGATTGCGGCTTCATTTCCATTCATCTCATCGGATCTGACGAGTGACAACGGTATTTTGTACGGCATCAATCGTCATAATAATTCGCTCATTTTGTTCGATCGTTTTTCTTTGCAAAATGCAAACTCGGTTGTATTCGCAACGTCTGGTGCAGGAAAATCATACACGATCAAACTC
The DNA here is from genome assembly GCA_964471375.1 of uncultured Gammaproteobacteria bacterium. GTDB lineage: Bacteria > Patescibacteriota > Patescibacteriia > UBA9934 > GWF2-40-263 > YC12-FULL-57-11. The sequence goes on along the minus strand of CAYYFM010000066.1, from coordinate 10,692 downwards.
GAAATTTTGCGTTCTCTCATGATGGGGATCGACGTGATTGTTATCGATCCAGAAATGGAATACAAGCATTTATCTGATGCGGTGGGAGGAACGTACATTAACGTGTCGCTTGCGTCGGCAGCCCGTGTCAATCCGTTTGATTTACCTCGTGCGGTTGGAGAAGGAACGAAGGTCGAAGATGTCATTCGATCGGCAGTCATCACGCTTAAAGGATTGCTTCGTATTATGATCGGGAAACCGATTCTCGCTGGTGGTGCCATTGGGTTCACGCCAGAGGAAGATTCTGTTCTCGACCGCGCGCTCATTGAGTCCTATGCAAAAAATGACATCACACCAGAAACGGTTGATCTTGCCACGATTACCCCACCTGTTCTCACCGATTTTCAGGATGTTTTGGAAGGGATGGAAGGGGCTGAAGAACTCGTTTTGCGTCTAAAAAAATATACAGAAGGAACATTTTCGGGGCTTCTCAATCAAGCGACAAATGTAGAAATGAATAACCAGTTTGTCGTGTTTTGTGTGCGCGATTTAGAAGATGAACTGCGCCCAGTTGCGATTTATACGATCATCAACTACATTTGGAATGTCGTTCGGTCTGTTCGTAAGAAGCGTATTCTCGTGATCGACGAAGCGTGGTGGCTCATGCAATATGAAGACTCGGCACGTTTCGTTTTTGCGCTTGTGAAACGTTGTCGTAAATATTACCTCGGCATCACGACGATTACACAGGATGTCAATGACTTTTTGCGTTCCCCATACGGTCAGGCGATCGTGAATAACTCGTCGTTGCAAGTGCTCATGAAGCAATCTCCCGCAGGTGTGGAGGCAATTCAAAAAACGTTTAATCTTACGGACGGAGAAAAGTTTTTGTTACTCGAATCAGGTGTGGGAGAAGGAATTTTCTTTGCGGGCCAAAAACATGCCGCAATCAAAGTTGTCGCGTCGTATACAGAAGATCAAATTGTGACGACAAATCCTCAACAATTGCTTGAGATTGAAAAAGCAAAGAAGGAATTCGAAGCACAGCTTTCGAAGGAACGAGAGGAATCAGAAAAAAAGACGGAGCCTCCTGCTGAGGAGAAAGAATCCGACGAGCCAAGTGAGGAAGAAAAAATGCTTGCACAGGCGGCGGATGCAGCGGCGAAACTGTTGTCACAAGAAACGGCTGGAAAATCAGAAGCAGAGCGGATTAAAAATTCGATGACGTCGTAACTGATATGATCACCGCAAAAACACGTCGAAATATTCTTGTGAGCCTCGCCCTGCTGTTGCTTTTGTTTTTACTTTTCCTCGTTTGGTGGTTTTTACGTCCAGAGGAAGAAGTGCTCGTGATCCCTCCTGTTGTCGTGGAGGAGATAAAAACAGAACCGAAAACACCATCGATACAGGAAGAGAAACAAAAAGTTGTTCAGGAAGAACGGACGAATACGGCGTCTTTGCAAAGTGCATCAAAAACATTTGCAGAGCGATACGGAAGTTATTCAACAGAAGCAGAGTTTGCGAATTTACGTGATGTTTTACCTCTCATGAGTGCGTCGTTTGCTCGATCCACACAAGCATTTATTGACGGAGCGACACCTGCGTCAGAATACTATGGCGTAACAACGCATGTCATTTCGATTGAGGTGAATGCGGTTGATGAAACGGCAGGGACAGCGACGGTGACCGTGACGACACAACGGGAAGAGGCGAAAAAAACAATTCAAGATTCTTCCGTTCGCTATTCCGATCTTGTTCTCACATTTGTGAAAGAAGACGATGCATGGAAAGTTTCGTCCGCCAAATGGGAATAGGAGGACTTATCGACGTCGTTTTTCCGCGATTCTGTTTGCGTTGTGGGGAGGAAGGTTCTGTATGGTGTGGTGCCTGCGCTTCGACCTATCGGCCGTTTGCTCCAGTAGCACGATGTCCATTTTGTGAAGTGGAAGGTTCGAATCGAACATGTGAAGTGTGTCAGAAGGAAACGTATCTTGATGGTTTGTTTGCGTGTGCAGCGTATGGAAATCCGATTGTGAGAGAAGCTTTGACTAGTTGGAAATATCACGCAGATCCGCACATGGGATACGTTGTGAAAAGTTGGATTGAGCAGGCAACAGAAATACGAACGGGACTAAAGTCCCTAGGAAGCTTTCGAACAGGACTAACGTCCTTAGGAAGCTTTCAAAGGGACTTTAGTCCCGTCTGGAGTGTCACCCACGTTCCGCTTCACGCGTCTCGTCGACGCCATCGGGGGTTTGATCAGGCCGAAGAAGTGGCACGTTCTCTTGCTGAATCTTTAGGCGCACACTGCCACTCACTTCTTGTCCGAACAACGGCAACACGTTCACAGGCTCAGACAGATCACTCTGACAGGCTGATCGGCGACCTCGACGATGCATTTGCCGTCACGGCCGATGTTCCCGAATCTGTCATTTTATGCGATGATGTCTATACAAGCGGCGCCACGATGGACGCAGCAGCAAAAGCACTCAAACAAGCCGGTGTCGGAATCGTCTGGGGTTTCGCGGTGGCGAGAGGGTGAGAAATTAAAAAAAAGTCGTCATCATGACGATCTTTTTCTGGTGCATCCGGCACGACTCGAACGTGCGACCCTCAGCTCCGCAAGCTGATGCTCTATCCAACTGAGCTACGGATGCAGATAATTTACAGCTTATATACCCTTCGAAGTACCTCCGTCAAGGTTTCGCTGGTGCGATCGAGGTTCTCAAGACAGAATGGGAGAAGCTCTCCGCGAACGGAATTTGGATCGATGTCTTCGAGTGGAATCGCTACCATGGGTTGCCAGAATTGGCGGAAGGTCAGGTACAAAAGTTTAACGTCTGGCGGATCATATGCAATGGAAAAATCACGAATGGCGCGAAAGTCATAGTACGTTTCACCGATAACGAAACCGGTTGTTGTGAGCGCGACGGTGATGCGATCAGGTTCTTTGAAATCGGAAATAAGAGTAATAACACCAGCCATCAAAATGATGACAGCGAACAAAAAATTCGCGGTTGCGATCGCATAAATAATGAGTCCTGCACCAATACAGCCAGCGACCACATACCAATTACGTGATCTCATTTGACGCGGATACTCATCAATCTCCCAGGCGATTACTGCGCGTCCTGGACCTGCGAGTTGAATTTCTTCCGTTTGTTCGTCCTCCATATATTTTTTTGAATGGTCGAAGACCATGATCGAAGTCGAATGGCGGAGAGGGAGAGATTCGAACTCTCGGTTCCTTGCGGAACGTCGCATTTCAAGTGCGATGGAATAAACCGCTATCCGACCTCTCCGTGTACTCGTTGAATTTTTAACCAACTTTTTCTTTTATAATGTTCTGCAAAATGACAATTTGGACAGATCAGTTCAAGATTTTCCATGGTATTGTTTTTTCTATTTCGATCCTTGTGATGTACTTGTAGGATTTGATAAACGCTATAACGACATCGCTCACACACGGTCCCTCTTTCTTTCATTAATCGTACTTTCAGTATTCGTTGTGAAATCACTTTGTCTTTTGGTCGACCCAGATGGTATTTGATACCCGTCCTCTGTTTATTTGCGCAAGCTCTGCCACATGTCTTTTTGTTCAAGCTCGATAGAATCATTTTTCCACACACGGTACAAGGTTTTTCTTTTCTGCACGCAATACCGTAACAAATAATGCTACAATAAACCTTTCCAGAATTACGTTTAATTTCCACTGGTCTTTTATAGACAGGCTTTTTGCAGATGAGACAAATGGTATTCGGTTTTCGTTTATATTGCTCAGTCACTCTACCAGTATACCACATTGATATACGATGGCGGAGAGGGAGGGATTCGAACCCTCGCGCCGGGTAATACCCGGCCTACAGGTTTAGCAAACCCGCCCCTTCAGCCTCTTGGGTACCTCTCCATAGGGACCTCTGCAAAAATCCAGTGCGAGGACAAATTGAGGCAGATTTGTATGAGAGACATGAACGATTCTGAGGTGATATGTAGATATCATTGAAGAGTCGTGAGTGTGTCTCATGCAAATATGACCGATTTGGAGCCGTGCTGGACTTTTGCAGAGGTTCCCATTGTTTCATCTCTCATTAGAATACGAGAAAGTAGTAAAAATGGCAAGAGATAGTAGTTGACATCCAAAGGACTTTTTGACAAAGTCAAAGGTGCGTAGGAGGTTTTCATGGTTGAAATCACAGAGATCGAAGCGATTGAAGCATCGTTGATTGACGCCTTGGTGAAGGTGAAGGAAATTCGGCGGCGACTTGAATCCGAGCAAGCTCAGGTGATGGTGGAGCAGCAGCAGCAGCAGCAAGTAACACCAGAGATACCACCAAAACCACCATTGGTGTTCGAATTAGAGCTTCCGAAACCACAATCCGTTAATGTTGGACTTCGCATTTTTCCTGATTGGCGTGATCCACTCAAGGAATTACTGATGCGATTTCGACGTGAAGGTCTGACAGACGCAGGTGAAGTTGAATTGCTTCGAGAGCTCATTTTGAACGAATCTCGACTACAAACGTTTCCGTCAGACACACAGGTTCTCCTGCTTGCGTTTGCCGTCGCGCGTTTGAGACATCACCAGAAACAAGGACTTCCTGACTCTACTGTATCCCCGTTGATTGGAATGGTTGGCGCGTATGCAAGACGAACACAAGTTGGGTTCGTCTATGGGGCAGGGAGAGCAGACGATCCAAAATTTGGGTTGTGGGAAAAAGACGCGCGCGAAAAAATGGATCGTCTTTCGGCACAGTCTGGGCTTGTAAAGTCTCCACCATCAGACGAAAAGCTCCTTGAACGAATTCGAGAAGCCGTCCAGAGTGCCGCACCTTTTTTAGAGATAGAACATCATCTGTTGTCCGCGCTTGATCAAGGTGTTCGTTCCGAAGATGTGCGTCTCGTGAAGCTCATGGCGCCGTTTTTGGTAGAGCTTGGACAGCGAGCGCGATACAAAGTTCTTCGAAGGGCCATTCGAGATGCGGATGAAGCGCTCAAGGTTGAAGAGATAGGTGAAGCGTCTGTTTCCATTCCATCTGACTGGCCGTGGTTCAAACTGACAACAGGGAAGCGTGTGATCATGGTTGGAGGCGAACCACGTGAAGAAAGTCGTGTGAGGATCGAAAAGGCATTTCAAATGGAAGAACTCGACTGGGAAGGAACCGAGTCAAAACCCATGGGAGCCCAAAAAGTGCGCGATCGCGTCCTAGCTGGAAAAGTAGGCCTCGTCATTCTTCTACGTTTTAATGGACACACGGTCGATCAGGTTATTCTTCCCGCATGTCGATCGACACACACCCCATTCGTCTATATTCCAAATGGCTACGGAATTGATGCGATTCGACAGCAAATCGAACGATTGATCCCAGGTCTTTAGCCTACGACCCGCTGTTTACTCGGCGGGATTTTATTTTCTATCCTTCCGTAATTTCCGTACTTCCGTAATTCCGTATTTTTCCGTAGTATTTAACGATCATCGTAGTCCGTAACGCCCCCCCTATGTCCCTCCACTTATCCACACCTGTTTCTGTCCTGCCAGGAATTGGCGGATTGACGGAAAAAGATCTTCGTAATCTTGGAATCAAGACGATACGAGATCTGCTCTCGCACGTCCCATTTCGGTACGATGATTATTCGGTTTCAAAACCAATTTCACAATTACGACATGACGATACCGTGACGGTGACGGGTAAGGTGCGACAGATTGAAACGCGGCCAAGTAAAAGCGGAAGAGTGACGCTGACCGAAGCGATCGTTGCGGATGATTCTGGAGAAATAAAAGTGATGTGGTTTAATCAACCGTATCTGGAAAAGACGTTGCGTGTCGGCTCGATGGTTTCGCTTGCAGGTCGAGTAGACAGCAAAATGGGACGCACGCTTGTAAGTCCTGTTTGGGAACGGGCAGGGGAGCGAGTTCACACAGGGCGGATTGTTCCTGTGTATCCGCTCTCTGGATCGCTTACGATGCGGCGTTTGCGTGGAGCCATCAACAGTGCGTTGCCTGCGTCAGATGAGTGTCTGGAATTTTTACCGATTGAGGTTATAGAACAGGAATCGTTTCCGTCTCGATCACAGGCGCTTCGTTCCGTTCATTTTCCAGAATCACGACAAGAACTGGATGCGGCGATTGCGAGATTAAAATTTGAAGAATTATTTCTGCATCAACTGATGTTTGCGGAAGTGCGACGGGAGAGACAGGTACGTTTTGCTCGTCCCGCACCGATGGACGTAGAGTTTCTGAAATCGTTTGTCGGCTCATTTCCATTTACTCTCACAAACGCACAGCGAAAAGCCGCGTGGGAAATTGTACAAGATTGTGAGAAGGATAAGCCCATGAACCGATTGCTCGAAGGAGATGTGGGATCTGGCAAAACTGCGGTCGCGGCAATCGCGATCGCGAATGTTCTGCATGCAGGTGGATCTGCAGCCTATCTTGCACCGACAGAGATTTTGGCGAGTCAGCAACATGGATCGCTTTCAACAGTCCTGACAGACGAGCAAACGGGACTAAAGTCCCTAGGAACAGGAGAATTTCCTAGCCACTTTAGTGGCGTTCGCCCGTCTGTCGGTCTACTCACCGCTTCTTGCGCTCGGATTGGGAACAGGGACGTTTCTCGCAAAGAACTCCTGACGGCTGTCGCGGACGGAACAGTTCGCTGTCTCGTCGGCACACATGCACTTCTCCAGCAAGGTGTTGAAATTCCAAACCTTACATTTGTCGTTGTCGATGAACAGCATCGGTTCGGGGTTCAACAGCGCAAAGCTTTGCTTGATCGTACGCCCGCACCGCATTTACTGTCCATGACCGCAACGCCGATCCCACGATCGTTGGCGCTGACGATTTATGGTGATCTTGACCTGTCCGTGTTGAATGAAATGCCAAAAGGACGTAAGCCAGTCATCACTCGACTTGTATTTCTCAAAGATAAACCGCCCATGTGGGAGCATGTTGTTTCTGAAATCCGAGAGGGAAGACAGACGTTTGTCGTCTGCCCACTTATCGATCCGTCGGACACACTCGGGTCAAAATCTGTACTGGAGGTCGTGGCTGGATTGAAAAAGTCGTTGCCAGATACTATTCGCATCGGCCTCTTGCACGGAAAGTTATCATCAGACGAAAAATCAGCAGCGATTGAAGCGTTTCGTCTTGGTCAGATCGATGTATTAGTTGCAACGACCGTTGTTGAAGTTGGTGTCGACGTTCCAAACGCGAGTGTGATGATTATAAGCGGCGCAGAGCGATTCGGCTTGTCTCAGCTCCATCAGCTTCGAGGTCGCGTTGGACGATCTGATCAGCAATCGTATTGTTATTTGATGCCTGACGGTTGGAGTCCAGATGCTAAGGAACGCTTGATGGCGATGACAAGAACGACTAATGGTTTTGAACTCGCAGAAATTGATCTGAAATTGCGCGGAGCAGGAAACGTGTTTGGCACGGCCCAGTCTGGTTTTCCCGATTTCCGTTTTGCAACCGAAACTGACGTCCCGCTCATGAAAAAAGCCCGCGATTGGTCCGCACGGCTTTTGGAATCCGATCCAGGGTTGGAGTTGCACCCGTTGTTGCGAGAGCAGGTAAAGGTCTCGCTCGATGAGGTACATCTAGAATAACAGACGGGACTAAAGTCCCTAGGAAATGTTCTTTGGGACTAAAGTCCCTAGGGAAATGTTCTTTGGGACTAAAGTCCCTAGGAAATGTCCCTAGGAAATGTTCTTAGGGACTTTAGTCCCGTCTGGTCCTCGTTACAAGTCTCTGACCGTCTTGACTGTCTTTGGTGTCTGCACGCTCTCGATTCCCATCCTCTTAGCCTCACTCACTCGTCTGTCCAGACCGTTCACAGACCGTACTTCTCCGCCGAGACCTACTTCGCCGATGTAGACGGTCGGTGACTCATTCGTTGTGTTTTTCGTGGCAGATAGAATCGCCGCGCACACAGCCAAATCTGCGGCTGGCTCTCGGAGCTCTAATCCACCGATGACATTTACATACACATCTGACTCTCCCAATTTTAGTCCTGCATGTTTTGATAAGATCGCGACGAGCATTTGCAATCGGTTTTGATCAAATCCTTCCGCGCGACGAACAGGTGTTCCGTACCCAGATTTTTCTACGAGCGCTTGGACTTCAACGAGAAACACACGTGAGCCTTCCATCGTTGCGGCGATGACAGATCCTGGAACGTTCCGACGCTCCTCCAAAAATCGCGCAGATGGATTTTCAACCGCACACATTCCCGCACTCGTCATTTCAAAAACACCAACTTCATCCGTCGCCCCAAAACGATTTTTCGTTGCTCGCAAAATGCGATAGGCATGCACAGGGTCTCCTTCAAGCGACACAACAACATCGACCAAATGTTCGAGTGTTTTCGGTCCGGCAATCGAACCATCTTTCGTTACCTGTCCGATGAGCAGAATCGGAATATGCGTTCGTTTTGCAAGTTCAAGCAAAAGGGAAGTGACATATCGCACCATCGCTGGTGTTCCACAGGCAGAATCGAGCTCAGACGATCCAATCGTTTGCACAGAATCCACAATCGCAAGCGCAGGTTTTTCTTTTTCTATCGTCGCGACAAGCGTTTCAATCGGATACGCTTCCAAAAAACTGACATGCTCTGTCGCAAGTCCAAGTCGTGAAAATCGTCCAGCCAGCTGAGGAGCCGACTCCTCGCCCGAGATGTAAAGCATGTTCCCAGTCACTTTTCCGCCAAAGGCGGATCCGCCTCTGGCGGAAGTGGCGTCCGTGTCTGACGGGACTAAAGTCCCTTCGAATGCGTTCCCAGCCACTTTTCCGCCAAAGGCGGATCCGCCTCTGGCGGAAGTGGCGTCCGTATCCGAACCGGACGGGACTAAAGTCCCTTTGAATCCGTTCTTAGCGACTTTAGTCGCGTCCTCGATCCGCCCTGCCACCTGCGCCACAAGCGTTGACTTCCCAATCCCCGGCTCTCCAGACAATAAAATAAGCGATCCTCTGACAATTCCTCCACCCAATACCCGATCCACTTCCGCATCCCCCGAAGAAACCCTCTCTGCCAAAGCCGTCTTTCCAGCATCTTTCAACCCTTCAACCTTCACCGCCTTCGCTTTCAATCCTTCCTTCGAGTTTCGAGTTTCAACCTTCAAACTTTCTTCTAAAACACTCCCCCACTTCCCACACTCCGTACACCGCCCACTCCATTTCGGAAACTGCGCATCACAATTTGTGCAGGAGAACATATGGTTATTTTTTATGGATATACATGATTGAGCCTTCTTTGACTGTATTCCACAGCTCGTCTGATGTAATGAATTGTTTTCCAGAGTTCGGATCGTTAATCGCAAAGCTCCCGTCAGGATTTACACCTGTAAGAACAATAAAGTGACCACTTTTTGTAAACGTGCTTGCATAAATAACACCTCCGCTACTGTCTTTTTTTGGTCCGATTGAGACGATGAGTGGTTCACCCGCTTTTAGATGCTCGATGATTTTATCCCGCTTTGTTTTTGAAATTGAATCGAGTGTAAGGCTTGACCCAAGCAGCGTACTTTTGCCAAAACTATAACTTGTTCCAACGCAACCACGAATGGATTGACTGACGAAGTTTGCCGCAACTTGTTTTGGATCAACACTGACTCCGTAAAATGATAAAACCATCGCCATGGACGTTGGCCCACAACCGGATGATTTAATTGTGGCATTGCTTGAATCACCACAGCTTGCTGGTTTTGGATATGGATCAGTAAAGTTACGTTGTGAATAATAAGGAACCCCGTTCGTACCTGTTCCTGAAGGAGTTGAAAGACCAAGAGCTTCTACATCTTCACCTGATTTATCCGTTGAAACAAACTCAACTCTTCCAATATTAGCTATTTTTAGATTTTCAAAAATTGTCAATTCAGGATTTACCGTAAAGAGAATAACGTAAACAAATAAAAGCAGAACAAACCCTTCGACCGCGTTTCGGATACGTGTTTTTGCTTTTTCTATATCACCACTTGTTGCACCTGCAACATACTGTAACCCACCAATCATCATCATAACGATGGCAACAATGATGGCGAATCCTATTAAAAATTTATAAACTCCAGAAATATAAATCCCAATAAAATTGCTTTCTAGCATTCCACTGACAATTTTTGGTGTTTCAAAATCAACTCCTGGAATTTTTATACTCAATTGCGGAGTTGCATATCCAGGTATAACAGCCGTCGCCAGTTCTCCAGCTCGTTCTGCAGCATCTGCCGTTGCTTGCTGGGCGATGCAAGCATTAGCTACGGCGATGCCTAAACAGGTGTAACGACCACCATGAGAAGCGTCGCTCATGTAGTAAGCACCATAGGTTGTTTGACAATAGGATCTACAGTCTGCGTCATCATACAGGAGACTATACGCTGGATAAGATACCTCGCATCGATTGACATCATGATAACAAGCACATACTGGTGAGTGATCGTAAGCAATAACTGAGTCATCACATGAAGCAGCAGAAAATACAGTAGTTGGAATGAGGGAGAGAGTCAGAATAACGAGTACGAGAAATCTTTTCATATCACTCCACAGCAATCGACTGGCGGATTAAACTGGTCAGATTTTCTACCGAAATCGCTCCGACGTAAGCGGTTTCTCCAATATAAAACGTTGGGGTCGCGAGAATCCCGAGCGCTTTGCCTTCGTCGTAGTCTTTTCGCACAATCGGTAACGTATCTCGTGAGTCCATGCATTTTGAAAACGCTTCCATG
>CAYYFM010000065.1:0-4472 GCA_964471375.1 uncultured Gammaproteobacteria bacterium | reverse complement strand
TTGGAAGGATTCCTGTTGAAATAAGTTGACGAACAACGATCGCACGGAGGTTCACATTCATAGCCATTTTTCCTCCAGTCATTCGAGACCCTGAGGGGTCCTCAGACCCTCGAAGGGAGGCGGATCCGCCTTTGGCGGAAGTGGCGTCTGGTGCGGACGGGACTAAAGTCCCTAGGAAGTCATCAGACAAGATGCAGGCTGTTCGTTTCATCATCTCTTTGTTACGAATCTGATCAATACCATAATGACAAACTCCGATGGAAGGTCCGATGGCAACGAGTAGATCTTTTGGTTTCGATCCTTGATCCTGAAAGGCATGAACCGCTTCGATCGCGATGCCAAGCATGACTCCTTTCCAGCCAGCGTGGACAATCGCGATTTTTCTCGTTGTTGGATCAACAAAAAAAATCGGGAGGCAGTCGGCAGATTTTGTGGCAAGGACGAGTCCGGTCTGATCCGTGATCAGACCGTCGGACGGGACTAAAGTCCCTGCGAACTCAACCCGATTTCCATGCACATTTTTTGCCAAAACGATTTGTGATGGATCAAGTCCGAGTGAGGAGACGAATGTAGTCCGAGCTTGTACGTTCATGTCTTCCTTTTCGCCTACATTGGGATACCTCAGCGACCCAAAAACTCTGGTCGACGTTCCGTGCGCCAACCAGGGAATTTTGTTTAGCAGATCAGATCGCCAGATGTTTTTGTTCACAATTTTATTTCCTCCATCTCTCCCCAATTTTTTCCAATCTCGACATTTACCACAAGCGGGACTGATAGCGAGACTATTTCTTCCATGATTTTTTTGATGCTACTTGCGACGACATCGACGGCTTTTTCATCGCATTCGAATACGAGTTCGTCGTGGACTTGCAGGAGCATCTTTGCTGGCCATTTGCTTGCCATGAGCCAACCATCCATGGCAATCATTGCCATTTTGACGATGTCAGCTTGTGTGCCTTGGATTGGCATGTTGACAGCCATGCGTTCGGCCATGGCGACGAGCATTTGGACTCCAGAATTGATTTCTGGAAATCCGCGACGTCGTCCAAATTGCGTCACAGCATATCCATCGGCATGGGCGCGATGTTTTGTTTCATCGATGTATGTTTTGATTGCGTGATGGATGGAAAAATAGCGATCAATGAATGCTTTTGCCTCATCGAGTGTCATGTTCGTAGAACGTGCCAGTGATCGCGGTCCCATTCCGTAGACAATCCCAAAATTTATTGCCTTTGCCGCACGTCGCTGTTCAGGTGTGACGTCTTCTTCTTTTACGTCCCAAACTTCAGATGCTGTCCGCGTGTGAATATCTGCTCCTGCATTGAAAGCCTCGATGAACGGTTTATCGTTTGCAATTACCGCGACTAAACGGAGCTCAATTTGAGAGTAGTCAGCCGCAATCAGCACCTTTCCCTTCTCTGCAATAAACGCCTTTCGAATTTCATTTCCAAGTTCTGTCTTAATCGGAATATTTTGTAAGTTTGGATCGACGGAAGACAATCTCCCTGTTGCAGCAATCGTCTGATTAAAAGTTGTATGAATACAGCCGTCTTTTTGAACAAGTTTCGGTAATGCTTCCGCATATGTGGATTGAAGTTTTGCTTTTTCGCGATATTCTGAAATGAGAGGAATAATCTCGTGTTCGTCTTCTAATTTTTCAAGCTCACTTGCCGCAGTCGAAAACCCAGTCGTTGTTTTTTTAATACCTTTCGTTGGCAATTGAAGTTTTGAAAATAAAACATCTGCGAGTTGTGACGGTGAGTTGACATTGAACGTCATGCCAGCGAGCTGTTGGATTTTTTCTGTGAGTGTGTTCAAATCGACCTCCAGTTTTTTTGAAAATGAATCAAGAGCCGTGGTGTCAAGCAGGATTCCCGCTTTCTCCATTTTGTACAAGACAGGAATGAGCGGTAACTCAATATCACGGAAAATTTTTGTCATCCCTGACTGTTCGAGCTCCTCTTCCATTCGGATGGCAATCGTCGGGAGTTCTCGCACGATTGATCCAAGTGTGGTCAGGTCTTTGTCAGTGGCAAACGAGACAGGGACCGTCACATCCGTTACGATCGCGCCGAGATCGTGAGTTCGCGTTCCAGACGACAGCAAATACGAAGCGATCATGAGATCCGTTACTCGACTGTCCGCATCCCATCCTGTCAGATGCATGATGCGCTTCCAGTCATGCGTCACGATCCGACTTGCCTGATCAAGGACCGTTTTTACAAGCTCAAGCAACTCGGCATTCGGATTTGGAATGACGACGACGTGCTCCACGTCCGAAACGGCAACCGCCGCCATTGTTGTACCAAACAAATCAGGTGTCTGCTCGACAAGCACAACCGCGATCGTATCGGTCTTGATCGTCTCAAGGGTTTTGGAAACATTCGCTGACCCTCGGATTACTTGAATTTTTCCTTTCCTAGCTATTGCCGAGTTCCTAGCCACTTTAGTGGCGTCCGCGGTCGTCTGGTCATCTGCACCGGACGGGACTTCCGCCAGAGGCGGATCCGCCTTTGGCGGAAAAGTCCTTGGGAATTCGTTGTTCATTCCATCCACTGGTGGCGCCTCCCCCAACGACTCCCCCAATTTTCTGATCAGTGATCGAAACTCTAAGTCTCGATACAGAGGAATGAGTCTCGACAAATCTGGCGCTTCAACTTTTGCTTTCTCCATATCAAAATCAAGTGGAACATCACGCACAATGGTCACAAGTTCAAGTGAATCTTTCGCAACCTGATCCTGACCGAGGAGTTTTTTCTCCAATGTCGGTTTAATAACACCTGTCCCGACAGCTTTCAAAATCGCTTCAACGGATCCGAACTGCGCAATCAACTCTTTTGCTCCCTTCTCCCCAATCCCTTTCACTCCAGGGATATTATCAGACGGATCTCCTCGCAGAGCCTTATAATCAATCATCTGCAAAGGCGTGAAACCATATTTTTCCTGAACCGCATCTGGGTCGTACAGTTTTGTTTCTGAAATCCCTTTCAAAAAATAGACAAGCGTTGTGTTCTCGTCCACGAGTTGGATCTGATCTTGGTCACCTGTGACAATGAGCGTTTTAAATTTTTTTGTACCTGTCTGCTTTGAAAGCGTTCCAATCACATCGTCCGCTTCAAATCCTTCGGCAGAAACAGATGGAATTCCATACAAAGTTAAAATTTCCTGAATGAGCGGAATCTGCGCATACAACTCCGGCTCTTTCTCTTTGCGATGCGCCTTGTACGCTTCAAACTTTTCATGTCGAAATGTTTTCCCAGGCAAATCCCAGGCAACCACCATGTAGTCAGGCTTAAACTGACCGAGCATTTTATCAAGTGTCATCGCAAATCCATATGCCGCATTAACCACACGCCCATCTTTTGTCATGAGGGGAGGAATCGCATGCCACGCACGATGCAAAAGAGCATTGCCATCGAGCAGAAGAAGTGTTTGTTTTGGATTTGCCATAGATACCGACAGCTTACGTGTTTTTTTGTGAAAAAAAAAGACCCTGAGCGACTCCGGTAAAGTTGGGAGTCGAAGGGTCAGATAGTTACGCCATGCTCGCGGACCACAGCGCCGCATTGAAGAGTCGTTTCACGGACGCATCTTTGATCGTGCTAATGATGACGTTTGTGACGATTGCCATATCGTCCGTACGACGGACGAATGTTGCCGTATCACCAGCGATGCGAACGAGTGTGCCGATGAAACGCAAACCTTTGGGAATCTTGACAGGTTCGCCTGCCTCGAATTGTGCTTTGCCGTAGCGATCAACAGAAAGACCGATGAATGTACCCGACTTGGTTGTGACGATGGCAATTCCTCCATCATCCGCGCCAAGGGAGATGTCTTCGATCAGCTCGGAAGTGATCGCGGGGTGCCACCGCTGCCGTTGTTCGATCGCGTCTGAAAGGAGAAGTGATGCGATTTCACCAGTCCCTGTGTGTGAGCGAACGATCACTCCACCCAAAAAGGTGTCTCGGCTACTTGCGTTTGTGAACGGGGGCGAGATTACGATCGGTTTTTCCCCTCGCTTCCAAACGAACAGTTTTCGTGGGTGTGTGGCTGGAGCAAGAAACAGATCTGTGCTCGTGAGCGTTTGTGATCCAAGCACCCTTCGTCCATCTCCGAATACGAATTCGGAAAGAAGGGATAAGAATGTTGCGTTGTGCAAACTGTCACCTCCCTCGATATTGGCGCCAAATACATGGCGTCCCATAGCGAGGTAGTTGATGTAATCGAATCCTGCATAAAACAGGTGTGAAGGAACACAAACTCGTTTCCACACCAGCCATTTTGCCACGGCAATGTGAACAAGTGGATGATCTGGATCATTGTTCACTCCAGCCACAACGAGTGTATGACGGTTTGCGATTTCCATCCGTACTCGATCGAACGTTTCCTTTGGCGGACCAAAGAAATGGCACAGTCCTCCATCTGGAAACCGCGCGACCCCATCAGAATCCGCTCCCCCAAACACTTGATCA
>CAYYFM010000064.1:0-8877 GCA_964471375.1 uncultured Gammaproteobacteria bacterium | reverse complement strand
CGCTTTGAGCTCTGATTGAGGGATGTTGTTTTGTTCAAAGGCAAAGAGAAGGTGTTTGCTGAGCTTTCCAAAGTGTTTTACATCTTCGAGAGTCATTTCCTCTGATAGGACGAGAGGTTCAAGATCTTTGGGGTGAGTTTTATTGTATTTCTTTACGAGAAGAGCGAGTTGGTCGGTGAGATTATCAACATAGCTCCCAACCTTGGGAGAAAGGTCTGCTTTGCGCATGTGGGAGATAGCTTCAGGGGATGGGGAGCGGGAGTCGAGCATAGTTCGCTTTAAGACTAGCACTACTGCACCACATCCTGACTTGGACGGTGGACCCCTTCAGCGACAGATAGTTTGCGTTGCATAATAGACACGATTTTTGTAGCGTCGACAATCTCTTGCGCACCAGAATCCATGTCACGAATGATAATCGTGCCGTCGAGAACCTCTTTTTGACCAAGCAACAATGTGTAATCAACCCCGAGTTTGTTTGCAACTTCTAGTTGGGCTTTGAGCGCATTTTTTCCAAACGCTTCGGCGACCGGAATCCCAACCATTCGAAATTCTTCAAACAATCGTAACCCAACACGTCGTGACGCATCGCCCAGTTGTGCGAAGAAAATACGAGCATGTGGTCGTGGTTCAGGAGAAACGTTACGGTCGGCTAATGCCTTTACCACACGTTCAATTCCAACGGCAAATCCACAGGCAGGCGTTGGACGCCCTCCAATCAATTCAACGAGCCCGTCGTATCGACCTCCGCCTCCAAGCGCATTTTGTGCACGTTCACCTTCGTCACCCGCTTCCCAAATTTCAAACACGGTGCGCGTGTAATAATCGAGTCCGCGAACGAGATGTGGATTGAGTTGATACGGAACTTCTACTTCGTCAAGATATTCGAGTACTTTTGTAAAGTGCTGTTTTGAATCTTCATCAAGCCAGTCGATAATTTGCGGAGCGTCTTTCAAAATCTCCTGAATGGCAGGATCTTTACTATCAAGAATACGCAACGGATTTTTTTGCAATCGACGCTTATCATCTTCGGACAACTTGTTGCGATGGGGACGGAAAAAACTTGTGAGCTCGGTGAGATACGCCGAACGAGATTCTGGTGTCCCAATGGAGTTGATTTGAATCGTAACATCGATGCCAAAATCACGAAACAATCGAGAGGCGATCAATATGAGTTGTGCATCCACAATCGCATCTGGAACTCCGAGTGATTCAAATCCAAACTGGTGGAACTGACGATAGCGCCCAGCTTGCGGACGATCGTGACGAAACATGGGACCTTCGTACCAGAGTTTGACTGGCTGAGGAAGGTTGAACATCCCGTGATTTACGAATGCGCGTGCCACCGAAGCGGTTGCTTCTGGACGCATGGCAACTAAATCGCCAGATGGATCTTCAAACGCGTACATTTCCTTTTCAATCACATCTGTTTGTTTTCCGAGTGTGCGTGCGAACAAATCTGCCCGTTCCAAAATCGGCAACTCAATGCGATCAAAACTGTACGCTTCCGCAAGCGCGCGCACACGATCGCGAACAAGGGTCCATCGAGCTTGCTCGTCAGACAAAATATCACGAAACCCGCGCAACAGCTCAGGAGGTGCCTTCCCTTTTTTCACCGGAGCTTCCCCTGCTCCGTCCGTCTTTGGTTTCTCCTCAATTTTTTTGGGTTGACTATTTCGTTTAAACATACGAATGCAAGAAAATATTTTGAAACCTCTCCAAAAGTCCGAACGCCACTAAAGTGGCTATGAATTCAAAGGGACTTTAGTCCCGTTCGTCCACATTTCTAGACTTTTGGACAGGTCTCTTTTAAAAATTATAGTTCGGCACATCGAACGTTCCTATCCGCGAAAACGGTAATCCTCTCACCCACACACGACCGGTAATGTCGGATGCGTGGATCGGACCAAAACTGCGTGAGTCCAAACTTTCATTGCGATTGTCTCCAAGGACAAAATATTCATCAACTCCAAGAGTTACTTTCTTTTTTCCCTGTGTGAGCTCGGACTCGGATAAATAAGACATTTCTTCAAGCGCTTTTCCATTCGGATTTTCGTCGTTGTAAACAACCACATGTCCATCGGTCACCTCCACGGTTTCTCCAGGAAGTCCGACAACGCGCTTGATGAAAAACTGAGATGGTTCTTTTGGATAGCGAAACACGATTATTTCTCCACGTAATGGTTCACGCATTCGATAGGACAGTTCATCAATGATCAAATACTCGTTATCGTAAAAATTTGGTTCCATCGACGCTCCTTTCACGTAAAACGGCTGAATGAGGAAGTACCGAATCGGAATAATGATCGCCCCAGAAATAATGATGATTTGAATCACTTCAATCAAAAACATTGCCACCGCTCCGGCCGCTGGGCCAAACTTGCGGTGCCAGAATGTGTCAGCAGGTATATCGTGTTGGTGAGAGAAGCGAAACATGTGTAAAAATAAGATCCTGTCAAGGATATCACGGATTTTGCAACATGGCAAGACTGTGATATCGTCCCCGCGGACAACCAACTGGATGTTTAGCTCAGCTGGTTAGAGCGCACCGTTCACATCGGTGAGGTCGGAGGTTCGAGTCCTCCAACATCCACCATAAATACCCCTTCACAAGAGGGATATTTTTGTTATACTGTAGAGACCTCTGCAAAAGTCCAGTGCGAGGTCAAATCGAGACAGATTTGGAGCCGTGCTGGACTTTTGCAGAGGTCTCTATAACTATGGAGAAAGTTAAGATCGACTTATTACGCAAGAAATATCAGCTTGACGCTTCCAAACGGAGGCCGTTTGTTGTGTTTGGACGTATTCTGCTCACCCTCGCCATTTTTGTTTCCGTAGCTGGCGCTTCTCTTTCTTATAATGTCGGTGCTTCCTCCGACAACAATGGCTTCCCGCGATTCTCTCTTTTCTCAACGATCCGTCATCTCATTGGCGCAGGAGATCGTCAACTCAAAGGAGAAGAAGACAACCGCATTAATTTTCTGTTGCTTGGTATTGGAGGAGAAGGCCACGACGGTCCACAACTCACCGACACGATTATTTTTGCATCGTACCAGCCATCCACCGAAAAAATCGGCATGCTTTCGATTCCACGCGACATGGCCGTGCCCATTCCTGATGAAGGCTGGCGTAAAGTAAACCATGCAAATTATTTTGGAGAAAAAAAAGAACCAGGTCTTGGTCCTGTTCTTGCAAGCGAAGTCATCGGCGACACGATCGATCAAGAAATTCACTACTATTTACGCGTCGATTTTAACGGATTTGCAAAACTCATTGATGACGTTGGAGGAATTGATGTATACGTCGATCGGTCTTTCACCGACGATGCCTACCCTGTGCTTGGAAAAGAATATGCAGAATGTGGAACAACGACCGACGTTGAAGTTACACTCGATGGAAACGATGGAGAAGCGACGACAGAAACCGTAACCGTTCCAACATACGGTTGTCGATTCGAATCCCTTGCGTTCCAAGAAGGATGGATTCATCTCGATGGAGACACAGCACTAAAGTTCGTCCGTTCCCGTCACGGAACAAACGGCGAGGGTTCTGACTTCGCACGCTCACGCCGTCAACAAAAAGTTATTGTTGCGGTCAAGGAAGAAATCATGTCCGCAGGAACGTTGTTGAATCCCGCTCGACTTTCACGCATGCTTGAAACACTACAAGGAAACATTGCGACAAACCTCACTACATGGGAACTTCTCCAGCTCGCGAACAAATGGAAGGATATTGATACAACCGCCATCGTGAACCGCGTGCTTGATGCATCTGAATCCTCTCCGTTATATGCAACATCACTCAATGGCGCCTACGTATTACTCCCAAAAAACGACGACTGGAGGCCTGTCCACGCCATGGCAGCGGGTTTGTTTGATGAAATAGCGACAGATGACACGATCGCTACCATAGAAGAAAAGCCGAAATTTGTCCGTGTTGAAGTTCAAAATGGAACGACCATCACCGGTCTCGCCTTCCGCACGTCTCAACTGTTGGAAACGCAAGGTTACGAAGTCAGCACGATTGGGAATGCTGCCGACCGGAGTTACGAACATACGGTTATTTACGATCTCACCGAAGGGAGTAAACCAGACGAGTTACAGGCGTTACGCGACTATCTCGAAGCAGAAATCACGATGTCTGCCACAGGCTGGCTTATATCAGGCGACGTTGTTCCTAAAGAAATTTCTGTTTCCTCCGAAGAATACAGATCTCTCGCCACAGAGAAAGACATTGACTTTTTGGTCATTTTAGGAGAGAGTTCGGCTTCTGTCGCTGCTAGATAACAGGAATGAGCCGAATTCCAAATCAGTCCGAATATTCGAATCTCACCTGAATCAGATTAGGATATTCGTACCGATACGTAATTCGGCTCACATAAACTGCCATTGTGCCACGTTCCCATATTCCAACCATCGCTCTCGTTGGCCGCACCAACGTTGGCAAATCGACCCTCTTTAACCGCCTGCTTGAACGCAGTGCGGCAATGGTTTCTTCTACCGCAGGAACAACACGTGATCGCAAAGAAGGGATCTGTTTGTGGCGTGGAACGGTCATTAAGCTTGTCGACACGGGTGGGCTCGACATGGAACGGTCGGATGAAATTGAAAAAAGCGTTATAAAACAGGCCGAACGCGCGATGGCGATTGCAGACGTCGTTTTGTTTGTCGTCGACATGAAACAAGGTCCCCTTCCACAAGAACGCGAGCTTGCAGCAAGGCTCATGAAGTCAGGAAAACCTGTTATTGTTGTCGGAAATAAAGCCGAAACTCCTGCGCTTCGAAATGCCGCGAACGATCCTGCATGGCGTTTACTTGCACTTCCAAGTCCTGTTCCTATTTCTGCCTTACGAGGTTCTGGAACGGGTGATTTACTTGATATCGTTTACGAAAAACTTGCGACGATTAACCTCGTTCCTGCATCTCTCTCTGAAATTCGCACCGTTCGTGTCGCGGTTGTTGGAAAACCGAACGTCGGAAAGTCATCATTGTTAAATTCTGTTCTTGGAGAAGAGCGATTTATTGTTAGTCCAATCGCACACACCACACGTGAACCAAACGACGTTCTCATAGAATACAAAGGGCGTGAATATATTCTCATCGACACCGCCGGATTACTCAAAACGGCAAAAATGCGCAAACAGGGCGACCTCGTCGAACAAGGGGCAACACGAACCGAACGTGTGCTTCCAAAAGCCGACGTTGCTTTATTTGTCGTTGATGTTTCTGAACCCATTGGGGCACAAGACAAAATGATTGCAGGGCTCATCAAAGCATCTGGTGCAGGAGTGATTGTTGTTGCGAACAAATGGGATCTCGTGAAAGACAAAGACACAACAACAATCAACCGTGTAAAAGAACATATTCAAGCGGCGCTTCCTTTTATTGCCTGGGCTCCTATCGTTTTTGTTTCCGCCAAGACAAGCCAACGCATTCCAGATCTTTTCACCCTTGTTGATGAAGTTGAAAAACAGCGCCATCTCGAGATTTCCGAAGCAGATTTAGAAAAATACTGGCGTTCGGCCGTACGCGCACATCTCCCAAGTCGTGGAAAAGGCCCAAAGCCACCAGAAATTATCGGGATGCAGCAAACAGGCACCACTCCACCAACGTTCCAGCTCATGATCAAAGCCAAACGCCTCGACGTCCTCCACCCAAGCTACCTCCGCTTTTTAGAAAACCGCATGCGCATCCACTTCAAAATGACCGGCACTCCGATCGTGATAAATGTAAAAGGAATGACAGCTCGTGCTCGCTAGTATGAAACTCATCGTTGGTCTTGGCAATCCAGGAAAAGAATATGAAAACACAAGGCATAACGTTGGGTTTCTTGTTGTGGATGCACTCCAAGTGGCACTAGAAGCCGGTCGCATTGAACCTGCGTCACTAGGAGCCGGTCGAGGTCGCGTTGAACCTGCGTCACTAGGAGCCGGTCGAGGTCGACCGACTCCTAGTGACGTCCAGTTCCTGAAACCAGATACATTCATGAACCTGTCAGGACAAGCGGTCGTGGCAGCGCTTCGTCAGACAAACATGACTGCTGCAGACATAATCGTTGTGTACGACGACGCGGATTTACCGCTTGGAGAAATCCGAGTACGTACCGAGGGATCAAGCGGTGGGCATAACGGAATGCAATCGATTATTGATCATCTCGGAACAGATCAGATCACGCGCGTTCGTGTCGGGATTGGGCGTCCAGAAAATCCGAATGTGCCGCTTGAGGACTGGGTGCTTGGGAAGTGGAGTTCTGAAGAATCGGAGAAATTAAAGGAAATTATTGAAAAAACAGCTGAATTAATTTCCCAGCGACTTTAGTCGCGTTCCCGTCCGTCCCTGACACGGACGCCACTAAAGTGGCTATGAACACCGACCTAAAATACTGGCTCGCCTTCGTTCGTCATCCGAAAATGGGGGCGGTCAGAATCAAAAAACTTTCGGACGCGTTCGCCAATATGGCGGACGCTTTTTGCGCGGACAAAAATGCTCTACTTTCCGCGGGGATTGAACCACACATCGTCAATCAGTTCTTGTTCGAACGTAGTTCAATCGATCCGGACGGAGAACTCAAACGCCTCTCTGAGCACAACGTCACCGCAATCACGATCCGTGACGAAAACTATCCACGCGCACTCGCAACGATATACGACCCGCCCGCTGTCCTCTTTATCCGAGGCACCTTACCCGATCAACACCGCGTTCATCTCGCGGTTGTCGGATCTCGCCTTCCAACACACTACGGAAAACAGGTCGCGGATGAATTCGTCCGACCAATCGCCACAAGCGGTGTGGTGATCGTCAGTGGGCTTGCCTATGGCATCGACGCGATCGCTCATCAAACCACACTCGATGTGGACGGAACAACCATTGCAATACTTGGCGGAGGACTAGACGACGCCAACATCTATCCGTCCCAACACCGCTCGCTTGTATCAAAAATCATCGCAGGCGGTGGCGCGGTCATCTCAGAATTCCCAATCGGTACCCATGTCATGAAACAAAATTTTCCCTTCCGCAATCGCATCATCGCTGGGATGTGTCAAGGAACGCTCGTCATCGAAGCCAAAGCAACGAGTGGTTCTTTGATCACCGCCAGATGCGCCATGGAAGCAGGAAAAGATGTGTTCGCTATCCCAGGTTCGATTCATTCCGAACTATCCGAAGGTCCAAACAACCTGATCAAAACCGGCGCCTTCCCCGTCACGACACCAACAGATGTTCTATCCAGACTCGGATTGGAAGTTCGCGAAACGAAACCGAACTATGTTCCCGGAAGTGCGGAAGAAAAAACAATTTACGAGATCCTGACCAAAGAGGCACTACACGCAGATGAAATCACGATCAAAACAGGTCTCCTGTCACAGTCTGTCACATCCATGCTCACGCTCATGGAAATGAAAGGCTCTGCGAGACACTTGGGTGGGCTGTATTATGTGAAAGGATGACACATGTAACCACCCCCAACCCCTCCTTAAAAAGGAGGGGAGTGCAAAAAAAAATACGTTCTCCCCTCCTTTTTAAGGAGGGGTTGGGGGTGGTTCCTCGAACACGAATTCAACATCAACACCGATACTCAGCCTATGCCTAAACTTTTCAACCAACCAACTCAAAAACCACTCCGGCAAAAACTCAGAAACAGCCTCACTTCAGCCGAAATCATTCTCTGGTCACACCTTCAAGGACGCAAGTTTTACAACCTAAAATTCCGACGTCAACAAGGAATCGGTCCGTATGTGGTCGATTTTTACTGCCCAGAAATTCACCTCGCTATTGAGGTAGACGGAGCTAGTCACTTTACTCCAGATCAAAAAAAGAAGGATTTGAAACGAACTCAATTTCTTGAATCAAAAGGAATTCGAGTAGTCCGTGTGATGAATGGTGACGTGTATGCGGATATGGAAAAAGTTTTGAGACGAATCGAGGCAGGAATTCCTGAAAACAACCTGTAACCACCCCCAACCCCTCCTTGAAAAGGAGGGGAGTCAGGTTTTTCTTCATCTAGATTCCGCTCCCATTCCTTTATCTCCTATTTTTTCCTTCCACCTCCCCAAGTGCTCCCCTCCTTCTTCAAGGAGGGGTTAGGGGGTGGTTATCCGAAACACCGGTCGCTCGACAAAAAAAGAATGGTTTACACCATCCAGTTACTTTGTTGCATACTCGAAGCTGAACTGTCCGTTCGTGACGACAAGAACCGATATCGAGGAAATCTGGATCCGTTCCGTCTTGTTCGACATGTCAGCACTTACAGCTGTGACAAACGCATCGTAGAGCTTCCAAATTCGCTCGACACTGAGCGTCTGGTACATCATCTCGATCGTTCCTCGGAACCCTTCATACAATTCTTCCTCAACATCTGACGGCTTAGGCATGAGATCGTCGCCCAGTGCGATCGGAGCAGGGTCTTCAGTGAGTAGACGTAATTCGTCCAACGCCTTGAGCCAAAGTCCTGCAAGAGACTTGCGGACATTGTAAACTCCTTCTTCATCAAGCTCGTCTACTCCAACAGGAGATCGCATTTTGTCTGCGACAGCATCGACTCGTTCAGGTGAAGCTCCCATCCCCTCCACAATTATTTTCAGAGTCTCGTTTGGGAGAGACGAAAAATATTGCGCAGACTCCCGATCACTCTGTTCCAGCTGAGCTTTTACAAGCTCCGAAGTCAGATCAAACGGGACACATTCAACAAACCGTGCAATGATCCCTATTCGTTCGAATTTTTGACAAAATCGTCAACCCACGGCATCATGCAATGAAGGTCGAAGATCGAAACTCGAAACTCGAAGTAGTTTCAACCTTCCATCTTCAATCTTCCTTCGGATTTCGAATTTCAATCTTCAATCTTTTTTTCATGTCTCATCTCATCATCGTCGAGTCTCCG
>CAYYFM010000063.1:0-4642 GCA_964471375.1 uncultured Gammaproteobacteria bacterium | reverse complement strand
CAAACACCTTCTCTTTGCCTTTGAACAAAACAACATCCCTCAATCAGAGCTCAAAGCATTCGAAGAACAGGAAAGAAAAACATACAGTGAAAGACAGCTCAAAGAAGCAATCGAAGTTCTCGGGATTGAAAACGTCTTTGGTCCACAAGCTGTTGAAAACACATTCGGAACGAAGATAGATATCAAAGACATCCCACCTATCCCATTTTCGAAAGCAGATCTCGAACGAGCCAAAGAACTCAACCAGTTCCTCGTCCTTCGCATAGACAAAGCACCAGATGGAACTCCACTCACCATGCAAAAGATGGAGGAGATCATGACACCGAGGTTTGAGAAGGAAAACAAAGGAAAGGTGTTTATTAGCATCGACTGGTACAAAAACCAACCATTCTACACAACAGAAACCCCTACCATTCGCTGGGCACTCGTCTCAAAAGAGATTCTCAGAGATTCTACAAACAAGAACTACGTAGAACAAACTCAAGTCATTGCTGATTACCTCACAAACCAAGTCTACAAAGACGAAGATGTTCCCGAACCATACAAATCTGCCATCGAAGAATTCGAATCAAAAAAAGCAGATCTCACTGCTCGCATCTCTTCTGACTGGCAAAAAGTCGCTGAAGAACTCAAAAACCTTGAACTCTCAAAACTTACAAGACAAACCCCCGCAGAAGCCATTTATGATACTCTTATAAGATTCCAGACAACAAACACTCGACATCTTCCCGAACACTATACGTGGACAAGAAGGCGTGACTCTGACGGGGGCCTCGTGCTCGTTGGCTACGCGGACTCGGATGGCGCGCGCGTGAACGGGTGGGTTCCTGAGAATCGCGATGAGGCGTTGGGTGTCGTCTTTTCCCGCTAGTTTCAGATATGTCCGGACACTTAGCGCTTGGACCCTTGGACCCTTGGGCCGTCAGACGGCCCTTGGTCGTAAAATTGTTGTGTACTGCTTCCTGTTGTTTTGTCCTGTAAGAGGTGAATTGTTTTCAACTTATTTTTTGCAGAGGTCTCTACAGTTGTATTTATGCGTCTCATCACCGACTGGCACATTCATTCTAAGTACTCGCGCGCGTGCTCGAAGGACTTGGAGTTGCAAAAGATTGCCGCGATGTGCAGACGTAAAGGAATCGATGTGGCGGCAACGGGAGATTGGACGCATCCTGGATGGTTTGAGCATTTGCGTGAAAATCTGATAGAGACTGAACCGGGGATTTATTCTCATGGTGGGACGCGGTTTATGCTTGTGACGGAGGTTTCTCAGATTTACAAGAAAGGTGATAAAACACGGCGGATTCATAATCTTATTTTTTCTCCTTCGCTTGAAACGTGTGCGAAGGTGAATGCACAATTGGATCGTCGCGGACTGAATCGGAAGTCTGATGGGCGACCAATTTTTGGTTTAGACTCAGAGGAATTGTATAAAATACTCAAAACGATTGATGAACGGATCATTATGATTCCAGCACATGCGTGGACGCCGTGGTATTCTGTGTTTGGATCGAAATCAGGATTTGATTCTTTGGAAGAATGTTTTGGGGAGATGACAAAATACATTTATGCCATTGAGACAGGGTTATCGTCTGATCCAAAAATGAACTGGCGCGTTTCTGCACTTGACTCTGTGATGCTTATTTCTAATTCAGATGCACATTCCTGTGACAAACTTGGACGTGAAGCGAATGTGTTTGATCTGGACACGATCAGCTACGATGAATTTATTCGTGTGTTGCGTGAAAAGGATCGATCGAAGTTTCTTTCCACTATCGAGTTCTTTCCTGAAGAAGGGAAGTACCATTTCGATGGGTGCGCGAACTGTCAGTTTTCTTGCTCACCGAATCAATCAATACATCTTGGGCTCCGTTGTCCAAAATGTAAAAAGTTTTTGACGCTTGGGGTGGAGTATCGCGTGCAACAGCTTGCAGATCGAGACGCCACTAAAGTGGCTGTGAACGATCCATTCCCAGGGACTTTTCCGCCAGAGGCGGATCCGCCTTTGGCGGAAGTCCCGTCTTATCAGTCGATTGTTCCTTTGAAAACAGTTATTGCAGAGGCGTTTGGGATCGGAACAGCCTCAAAAAAAGTGTCTGCGGAATATCAACGGTTGACCGATCGTGTTGGCACAGAGTTTTTTATTCTTCTTGAAGCTCCGATCGAACAGATTGTAAAAGAATCCAGTCATCCAGCCGTTGCGGAGGCGATCAAACGAATGCGCGAAGGTCGTCTGCAGATCAATCCAGGATACGACGGAATATTTGGAACGGTAAAAATCTTTTCTGACGTATAAAAAAATTCCCCGAACGCGTCGCGGGGAATTTTTTATTTGCGTATTAAGCGCGCTTCTTTTTTGCTGCGGCTTTCTTTTTTGGAGCTGCTTTCTTTGCTTTTTTCTTTGCTGCCATAAAAATGACACCTCCTTCCATTTTAAAATATTGATTCAAAATTTGCGCTCGCTATCACGACGCGATGTGATTCACGATTAAAATTATTATACGTGATAGAAAAAATTATCACAAGACGTTGGTGTCATTTTTTTGTCAAGCGTTTACGATTGAACGGTGACAGAAATATTTTCTTCTGCCCATTCGTAAATCCATTTTATATTTTCTAAATTCACATTTACACATCCATGACTCATCGTGTGACCAAAATTATTATGCCACGGAGCGTAGTGAATATAGATGTGCGGATAGAATCGTAAATTGTACGGAACCCATCCAAGATCATAGGCGTCTGCGCCACTTCCTCCTGCGTAGTGAACAAGCGGAACTTTTGCAAGAATTTTGTGAGTTCCTAGAGGTGTTGTCCATGGGGAGCGGGCCGTCGAAACAAGAAAACTGTTGTCTAATAAGCTATTTTTATAGGCATAAAGACGTTGTTCAGACAGATCAATAACGATGGATTTTTCTTCCAGAGATCCTCCGGCGATTGGTCGTGCGTCTGCGATGACGAACGTTGCGGTGCCTCCGGAAAGTGTCGTGGCATTAATCGCTCCAAACGGTGCGACGACAGAAGATGCGGTGAATGAATCGACATCAATCATCTGTCCGTTCGTTGTTGTGATGTATGTTCGATCACCATCCGAAAACATTCCTGTGTGCGCGTTTGCGTCGTCGGTAGAAGAGATTGATGAGACGAGTGAAACATCTGTGGATAACTTGTAGGAATATGTTGTATGATCGTTTCCTAATTGTGCACTCACACGTAGTTGTCCGTTATGAATTGTTCCGACGAGTCCGCGTGTATCATCTTCATTGAACACAAAAAATTCTCGAGAGAGTTTCATCTCTCCCTGTTTTCGATTCCACACTCTAACATGCGATCCTCCACCAACCGCAGGAAGAGTGATGAGTTCATCAGTACCATCTGCATCTAAATCTCCACACGCGAGATTGACACCAGTAGTGAGCATTTCGTCGTATGCAAAAAATCCAGGATCGATGAGTGCTCCAAAGTTATTAAACACACGCACGTGTGGCGCGCCACCACGATCTGGCACCGTCACGATTTCGTTTACCCGATCACCATCGAGGTCACAAACGGCGACATGTACCCCAACACCCATTGCTGAGTCGTAAGCAAGAAACGATCCGATTTCAGATCCATCGGTGCGGTAGGCATGTACACGAGGCTCGTTTCCAAGACCGTTACCGACGATAATCTCATCAATTCCATCTGTGCCAAGGTCCCCCGTTGCAATGCTTACTCCACTTATCGCATTTGCGGTTGGGATTTGGAATGTGGAGAGCTCTGCCCAATCTTTTGAAAGCAAGCGTACCGTCACTGTTTGTGGATGGGAAGCGGCTGCAGGACGAACAAAAAAACAAAACAGCATGGCAACAAAGAAAACAAAAAACCTTCGCATATATGCGAAAGTATATCATTTATCACCATGGTTCGCCATGCACCCTAACTTCCTATCTTGATCTCCCCGTCTTTTATCATTTGTTCCAAATAATCCTTTCGCTTAAGTCGTTTTATTTTTCGTTCAATTTCACGAGCAATTTCAAGTGTGCGATATTCCTGCGATAATACAAGATGGAAGGTACCCATGCGGTTTGTGGTTTGAGTGTGCCCTTGCTGGTGTTGTCGGATTCTCCGTTTTAGATCAGATGTACTTCCAATATAAAAACGACCATCTTGGTCGCTTTTTAATATATACACCCATGCCATATGAAATTTTGGTGGACCGTTAGGGACTCGAACCCTAGACCCCTGCCTTGCAAAGGCAGTGCTCTACCAACTGAGCTAACGGCCCAAATAGATCGTTTCGCTTCGGAAGCATAGCAATCCGTTGACAAAAGCGCAATATTCGGCTATGATTCGGCATCCGGCACATCCCGTGTCGGACAGGAGTTTCCATGATTTTGAACGTGTTCCTTCCAGCGGTCATCTGGATGACGGCGCTTGTGAACGGCCTCGCCTTCGCCTGGACCCAGTCCGGCTGGGCGTTCTACGCTTCCGTCGCACTCATGGTCGCGTTCGCGATCGGTTCCGCGGCATCTGCTCCATCCGTCGTCGGTCTCCTTCATAGGGAGACCGAAATGCGCGCGCGCGCGTTCGTCTATGGCATGGCTCTCATCGGCATGTCGGCCATGGCGACGCAGCTGTTCCGTCCCGGGTGGCTGCTCGACGA
>CAYYFM010000062.1:0-16385 GCA_964471375.1 uncultured Gammaproteobacteria bacterium | reverse complement strand
TCCTATGGAATCCTACACACACAAACGCATCCATGAAATGTTGCTTGCGGCGAAGCATCCTGTTTTTGTTGCGGATGAGCGGATTGATGGGGACTCGCTTGGGTCATCACTTGCGTTGGCGGATTATTTGAAGGGACTTGGGGTGCGGGTGCCGGTGTTTGTTTCTGAAGCGATTCCGGGGAAGTACCAGTTTATGCCGGGGATTGAACTGTGTACGACGGATCGCAACGTTTTCTCAGATCCTGCGATTGATCTTGTGGTGTCGTTTGATTGTTCGGACGCGGCGTACGTGAACGGTTTGCACGCGCTGACGGTGAATCGTCCTCCGATTATTAACATCGATCATCATGCAACGAACACTCGGTACGGACAAATCAATCAAGTCGTGACAGACTCGCCAGCAACAGCAGAAGTTGTCTACCGGTTTTTTGTGGAGAATCAGATCGTGCCGAGCCGTGAAGCCGCAACCTGTCTTATTACAGGAATCTGTTTCGACACAACGGTCTTCTCAAACTCTGGTACAAATGAGCGCGCATTTGAAGCGGCGTCAGACTTGATGATGGGCGGAGCTCGCATCCAAGAAGTGATTCGCAACATGTACCAGAATCGATCAGTGAACGTGTTGCGTGTATGGGGAGCGGCGCTTGAGCGATTGAACCGCCACGACACACAATCGGTCGTTTCAACCTATCTGACTCGCACAGACATTGATGGAAATGGTGTGACGGATGATGAAGTTGAAGGACTGTCGAATTTCCTAAACCTTGCAACCAACGCGGACGTCCTATTCGTGATTCGCGAGACAGCAGATGGCGGAGCAAAAGTGTCCATGCGCTCAACCGGACCAGACGTTTCACTCATCGCGAAACAGATGGGTGGAGGTGGTCACAAGAAAGCAGCTGGATTCACTGTCTTGTTCGGCTCTACCGTCTGCACACAAGAAGGCTGTCGGCAACTGGTCGAAAAAGCTCTTGCTGTGTTAAACTGAATCAATCACTCAACGACTCAATCACTCCTATGTCTATTCTCATCCCAACCGTCATCGAAAAAACGCACATGGGCGAACGGGCCTATGATATTTACTCTCGGCTTCTCAAAGACCGCATTATTTTTCTTGGGACATCGATCGATGACACTGTGGCAAACCTCGTCATCGCACAGTTGCTCTTTTTAGAATCCGAAGATAAAACAAAGGATATCAAAATCTACATTAACTCTCCAGGTGGATCTGTCACGGCTGGACTCGCGATTTATGACGCGATGCAATATGTGAAACCAGATGTGTCCACGATCTGTATCGGAATGGCAGCTTCTATGGGTGCGGTCCTCCTTGCCGCTGGAGCACCTGGAAAACGATTTGCTCTTCCAAATGCTGAGATCATGATTCACCAGGTGCTTGGTGGAGTACAAGGACAAGCAACAGACATTAAAATTCACGCCGAGCGCATTTTGAAAATCAAAGATCAGCTCAATGTGATTCTTGCAAAACATACAAAACAGAAAAAAGAACGACTTGAGCGCGACACCGACCGTGATAATTTCATGTCCCCTGAAGAAGCGTGTGCGTATGGACTCATAGATAAGGTCATTGACCGGTAATCCAGCCCGTATTGACATTCAAAATTGCACAGGATACAGCAAAAAACAGGCCTCTTGCCTGCACTGTTCATCTATGGTAACATTCCGGCTACGTCCACGCTTGACACACTCGCGTGGAACTGGTATTATTTTGTGTCACTGACTGACAAACCTGCCTCATCGAGAGGTAAACGCCCGTTGCACTCTGTAACCTGCAGGCACGACAAGCATGGGATTTCATTTCATGGAAGCTTTGGTCTTCGGACTAAATCTCTCCACGACTGAAATTTCTTGCCTGCAGATTACAACGCGCAACGGACGTTTTTTTATTTTGTCTTTATTCGCTCTCCGACTGAAGCGCTTCGTCATCAACGAGCGTGTCAGTGGTCTGCAATGATGATACGCCCTCTGTATCTAGTTGCAAGTCCTCTGGTGTGGATAATTCCAAAACACCAACTAAACAAATTTCTGGAAGCGGTCGATAATGCGATTCAAATAGACGCTCATTCACCGTTCCATCTGCTTTCACAACCGAGTAGGTGAATTGAGTATCCGCTCCCACATGAGCGCTCTGACATTTTTCTACCCCTGGCTCTAGCTCAAGTGTTTCTGTTTTAATTGGATCTGCCACACCAATCCATCGTATAACTTCAGGAGGACTGTACGATCCTTTGCGACCATCAGACGTTCCCCAAAACGTAAACTGAAGCTCTTGAGATTCATCGAGCATGATTGCTTCAAACAAGACGTAGTGTCCCGTATCATTTGTAAATGAAAAATCTGGAGCGGGATCGTAGATCGTTGCGTCCGTTCCTGGATTCCCATTCGCGAGGTCGTTATAGTAAGAAACAACGAGCGAATGATTGGAACGCTTTTCAATGGGCAATCCACTCATCATAGCGGCACGGAATGTGGTTGTTCCGATCTGACAGAGGCCTCCGCCAATTTCTGGCTTGATCTCGTCTCCTTTTATCACAAGCTCCGAGAAATACCCGTTTTCTAATTCAAAAGGTTTGAGTGCGTTCAAAAGCGAGAATGTCTCACCTGGAGCAATCAAGCGGCCATTGAGAAGAGCAACGCCATTTCGAATATTTTTGATGCGGTTTGTTGGAGATCCACGATATCGCGAAATTCCTGTTCCGAGAACTTGCGTAATGCCGAGATCGTTAACTTCATCTGTCGTGGTTTCAGGTTCGGTTGTGGTGAGAAGAACATCGATGGTCGTCACCTCACCGTTGATGGATGCATACAAATCCTCGCGAACGGTTTCTCGAGAAAGTGATCGCCCAGATGCAGACGAAACAAATTGTGTGACGCGACCATCTGTCACGGAAAATAGTGCGTCCTGTGCCGTGATCTCAACGTCCGTGGCCATTTTCTCGATCCATACATTCAATAACGTCTCATCTAATTCCAATCGCGTTGTTGATGGCACCAGCATGAGTGCGAGTTCGTCGGAACTGATCACAAATGATTTCACATCCACTCCATTTTGTTTTGCGATAAGGGTGATCGCGCCACGATTTAAAACACCTTCTGCTTGCGAGACAAAGGACGACGCAACTTCCGTTATCACGTCTGGAGTCCGATGCACGATGTTCAGTGTTGTTGGGATGCGAACAAGATCACCTAAATGGGCGATCAATTCTGTTGAAAATTTTTCTGTATCAAACTCGTCGCCAGCCGCGCCTTCTGTAACCTTAATTTTCCATCCGTCTGCTGTTTGACTGGAAGAAAATGTCGCTTGGACCGCGAGTGTTTCGCGATCTGGAAATGTTTCGCGAATCGTTTCAAAAATTTTTTGATCATCTCCTGAAATAAACATTCCCATACGATTATCCTGTGTGAGAGACTGCAAAAGCATCCAGGATTCGACAAACGCGTTATCTGAATGTGTGAGGTCGTACGCAACTTCAATGGTATTCTCCACTTCAAATGTCAAAATCTCGATCGCGTCTGTCCCAATCATGATGGAGAGTGGCAAAATTGATGGCTTTCCATCAAGGAGAATCGGTGCGCCTGTTGCGTAAAAAGAATCGGTGACATCTTGCAAAAGCTCTCGGACCGTTTCTGTAGAAAGACCGCTCACGTTTATCGAGCCAATGTAGGTATTTGGACCCATCCGACCCTCAAACGTTTGTGCCCAGACAAGGGTCGCACCAACGGCAAAAAACAACGCCAGACAACAAAAAACCGCGCCGATCGCGATTTTTATTTTTCTTGTGAGGACGGACATAAGACCAATGAGGACCACGAGGACCTATTGGTCCAGATTGATCACGGAAAGATTTGAGTGCATTTCAACCTTTTTCAATGTAACCGTCAAGATCCCATTTTTGAGCGTTGCGTCTGCTTCGTCTGGAAGGATGTGGCACGGGAGAACAATGGAACGAGAAAACGCTCCCCAATAACACTCATGGACATGGACCTGATCGCGAGAAGATTCCTCGCACCCATGTTCGCGTGTTCCACGAATGGTAAGCGTGTCGGTTGTGACCGCAATATCGATATCTTCCGCACTTATTCCCGCAATAGCTGAACGAACAATGATCGCGTCATCCGTTTCCACCACATCAACCGAAAGCTGGCCTTCTGTTTCAGAAAACCAGTTCTGTTCCGCGAGTTGTTCAAGATAGTTCTGTTCCATAATTGGAATACAAGGTTGAGCCGAATTCCGAATTTATCCGAATAGGCTAATCTGTTACTGATTCGGATATTCGTTTGGATATGTAATTCGGCTCAATTTTGTTACTTCAGTCGCATTTCGCGCATGTATTCGTACAGTGGTCCAATCGTGAAGCCGACGACTCCTGCCCAGAGAATTTCTTCAACAGGGATACCTCCAAGCGCGAGACCGGACAGTTGTGCGGTTTGCCAATATCCAGAAGCGATTTCTGGAAACATACGAACAAAGAAAAGTTGTTCAATAACAAAAACAAGGACAGAAACGAACAAACCAGAAAGCAGCGCATCAAACATGAGATCTTTGCGGTCAGCGATGATGTACGTTCCGACCATCAAACCTCCAACGATAATGGCTTGGATCGTCGAAAGAGCAAGAACAATGGTAAGCGTGAGCGAGATGCATGCCCAAATGCCAAGGGCAATAATAAGATGTGCGAGCCAATGCGTTGGAGGATGGCTCAAAAAAAGTCTGTCGCCACGGAAACGTTTAATATGTTTTCCAAATACGACTTGATAGATCACCGCAGCGACTCCAAATAGACAGAAAGCAAAAAGCAAATCTTCTATTCCCATCGAGGTAACAGACGTGACTCCAACAGATCGGTAATCGACCGAAGCGACCATAAGCGCGCCTGGGGCAAGTACGAGACCCACAACACTCATGACGACCTGTTCATGACGTGTTTGTTTGGAACAAAAAAGAATAATGGCCCAAACGACAAAGAAAGCGAGCGAGACGTAAAGAAAAGGTGGCATATGCACATCATTCTACACCAAAATAAAAAAACGTGCTTGTGGATTGCCATCCAGCTGAGCTGGATTGACAAAATCTTGAAAAAAGGGAAGGATACAGAGAGGAGGACTTATGGACCAACGAAAATTCGACTGGCGCTCGATCGAGTCGAGTGAGGAGAAGAGAGCGGAATGGCACAGGCGGGCTAGGGAAAAAATCCCGCATCGGACTTGGTACTTTTGCAGCGAGGTTGATACAGAAAGTCCAGCGATGCTTGAGGAACTCAAGTTGGTTTTCTGGAATCCACAAAAAGGCCGTGTCGCGTTGGATGTGGACGTAAAGCGGGATGTCATCGCAGATTGCCCGACCTCGTCGTTTCTGCGCATCACCATGCCAGAACGGTTTGTTCCGCATTTCACGACGGAGGGAAAAACATTCGTCCTGTATCGCGCAACGGTTGGTGAAACGCTCGTGGACTTCGGTCGACTGTGGGACGGGGTAGTTCCGATCGAAATTCGCCTCGGGGCATCAACGCACACAATCATGGGTGACTTGAGTCGTGCGGTAGACAAGCATGATGCGCCACCGCCAAGCGGACTCTTGCGAGCCGCAGAATCGAGACATGTTCATTCTGCAGAAGTCGTGCACATCCCGTTACACCAAGTGGCCTCTGTCAAACGCCACATTGATCTGAGAAAGGATCCAACGGAAATTCCCGTTAACGACACGCTGTGTCCGGTTCCAGAAGAAGAAACAGCTAGCGAATGTGAGTGTCCTCCTGAGCACTCCGCGCGCTCGGCATGGGCTGTGTTTGGTGGAGACGATCCTGAATCTGAACTCGAACCGCCTGTTCAACTTCCCCCACCACGCCGTCCAGCACCTATCCCTGCAATGGACAAAGTCACCCTCTCTGAGGATCGTCCAGATAACACCCCTGCAGGCTGTCTGATGCTCGCTGTGATCATCACCTTCCTCATCATATTCTCTTTTCTCGTCATCTTCTGATGATGAGATTTTTTTAGACAAAGTCATCTAAAAAAATCTCGCGATCAGCATGGGCGCTTGATCACGAGTTGAGTGGTGAACCAGTCACGGTTCACGTTGTTGTAGTAGCCGCGACCGTTCAGAACTTCTTCGACTCCATGTCGGACTTTCCAATCTTCAGGAAACCGAGAACGTAGTTCCGAAAGATGATACAACGACAGGTAGGGCGGAGTAACTGGAGGATCTGGCTGTGCGTAAAAGGTCGCGATCGCGACGATGCCACCTGGCTCAAGCATTGCCGCAAGATCGGGAAGAAGAGTATTGAGAACCCACTTCTTCTCAAGAAATTGTAGTGAATTGCGTGCGATGAACGCGTGGACCGTTGGGAGGACAAAAAATTTGCGCTCTTCGTGCCAATCCTCAATACGTCCGTGCCACCAGTCAACATTTCGTGGGGGCTTCTCTGGACATGGTTCGATGTCAACAGCCGTCACACATTTTGTTCTCTCTGCGAAAAATGCAAGAGGGCTTCGAGGCGAACAATCATTCCCTGCTCCCAAGTCAACCACTTCGTCATGTGGACAAAGCTCACGCCACACCATGGAAGAAAACGTTGCTGTCAACGTACTTCGAACAGGTAGAAGTGTCACCATTGCGTCCCTCCAGAACGCAAACATTACGCAAAATTGCTGTTTTTGTCAATCATTGCTACATAGACAGCAATAGATCTAAAAAAATCTCGCAATCAGCAAGAATGCTTGATCACGAGTTAAGTAAGTCAGTCATGGCAACCCGCCGAGCACTGAAACGGTTGCTCCTGCAACAACACATCCGAGTTTAGCTGCGTAACGCAAAGACCCGCTGCGTGAAAATCCTTTCAGGAAGCCAGCAGCAAACGCGTCGCCTGAGCCCGTGGTGTCGCGAACGGGGAAATAAACCGAGTTCACCGTGATTCCACGCCTTCCATCGTAAATGAAAGCTCCATCGTGTCCCATGGTGACGACCACAATCGCCTTCCGCTCCTTTGGAGTCCAATCCACGAGCTGTTTCGCAGCGTCCTTCTCAGACTCGAATCCGAGCATGCGCGCTTCTTTCCTATTGAGAAACAGGATCGTTGGATATTTCTCGACCACACTGCGTATGACCTCGCATCCAAGATACGCGCCAGAACCAAGATCAATGGAAATGGGTGCGTTCACACGAAGCGCGGCGTCCATGGCCCCCCAAGCCACTCGATGGATCGGGAATTGCTCATCAAGCAAATATCCCGTCAGATGCAACCATGATCGTGACGTGATCCGAGACTCGACAAACGAAATATCGTCGAAGTTCATTCCGTTTCCGACGTCAGAACGCATGATGCGTTGACCATCAGGTCGAACGAAAACGAGACATCTTCCGGTTGTACCTGGAACGATTCTCACCGAAGGTGCACATGCATCACGCATCAATTGCCGTATCACATTTTCACCAAGGACATCCATTCCAACCTGTCCAAAAATTTCGGCAAACCCTCCAAGTCGTGCGAACCAACGAGCTGTATTGGCACCAGATCCACCGACACGAGCGACGGGGACGAGCCCGATTGCCACACATGCTTGCATCAAACTATCCCACTCAAGTCCATTCAACCCAATGTACTCTTGGGCTGGATCGACCTCAAGCAAACGAAGTTGCGACTCACTCACCTGCTCCATGAGGTAGTCCACAACATGACCATCAATGACGATCAAAGAATTTCTCATCTTTCCTCCAATGCTAACTTGGCAGAAATATCCCAAAAAGTCAAGCTTCTATGGACTGACTGTGTTTCATGCTAAACTCTTTTTACTATGCGAACATCTTCTTTTTCTATCCAACCACTCATTCTCAATCGGTGGTCACCGCGAGCATTATCTCCAGAACCAATCGAGGACCATGAACTCATGGCACTTTTTGAAGCGGCGAGATGGGCACCGTCATCCTATAACGGCCAACCATGGCGGTTTGTGTATGCAAAGCGCGAAACAGAATATTGGCAGAAATTTTTTGATCTGCTCGTTCCTTTCAACCAGTCGTGGGCAAAAAATGCTGGAGCGCTGATTGTTGTGTTATCTAAAAATACCTTTGATCACAACGGTGAACCGTGCCAAACGCACTCATTTGACACAGGCGCTGCCTGGGAAAATCTCGCTCTTGAAGCAAGTGCGCGTGGACTCATTTCGCATGGCATGCAAGGATTTAACTATACCGCGGCACGATCCGTACTCGCTGTTCCTGACGAATACACGGTCGAAGCAATGATCGCGATTGGCAAGCCAGGAAAAAAAGAAGATCTTCCGGCCGAACTGCAAGAGCGCGAATCTCCTTCCGACCGCCGTCCACTCACAGAAATTGTTATGGAGGGAATGTTCAACATGAGACCTGTTGCTTAGAGCCTGTTGCTATGAACTTATCGCTCAAAAAATTCGGAACGACGCTTCCAGAAACGACTGACACTCGCGCCGTCTTCCAACCCTTCAGTAATTGCCACGCTAGAATTGCTACAAAGTCTCGAAGGCCAAATTGAATTGGAGTAATTCGTATGAAAACTATTTTGATTACAGGTGCGAGTCGAGGAAATGGACGAGAACTTCATCTTGCCCTCGCACGTGCGGCTGACCAGTCGCTTATTTTCGATGAGAATGGGGAAACAGGCGCCGAGAAATACGCGACGCTCGACGCGCTCGCTCTGGCATCAGAACAGTTAGGAGAAAGTGCTGAATCGTTCTACGAAAAAATGTCTACAAATCCGCTCGCTGTCGACCAGCAAGTATGGGCAGATGCTGTTGCCGAAACCACATACGCTGCCAACGCCGATGTCCTTGGTGCCTACAAAATCAGCCAAGACGAGTTGTATAACGGATTGCTCAACGACACCAAAATCTACCCCGAAGCTCGTGCAGAATATCTCGGATGGCTTACGGAGTACAAAGAGGCGTATACAGAAACCGCCGAGGCAAAACAGGAAACCACTTCCCGGCAGCGTCGTCGTTAAAAAACTCTTCTCATGCGACAAGTATCTGACCGTTACTAAGTGATGGTCATTTTAGTTTTTTACGGTGTCACAGGTGTTTTTGTCTTTGGTGGGGCGATTTTATAAACTAAGATGAATTCATTTTCAAATTCAGCTAAAGAAGGGTCACAGAATCCGCCCATGCCTGGAGGTAAGATGCTTTTTGTCAGATCGTTGAATGTGATTCCGTCCGATGAAAAGGCGCTGGTAATTCCTTGCTTGCATCCGTACACGTAAACGCCATTATCGACAACGAGGGCTCCTGGGACACCTCCTGTTGCAAGAGAAATGACACCTTTGTCAGAAAACAAAAGTCCATCATCGGACACAGCGACTCCGCTCGACGTTCCGACTGAGTAGTACATGAGCCACTCGGACCCAAATGGGATGACTTCTGGATCCGTTAAATTTTCTATACCGAGTCGAGTCCCTGCATCTGCAGTAAATGTCACACCATCCACAGAGGTCGCACTGTAAACAAAATGTTTTTCACCTTGCACCACGGGGCCGCTTCCAAATGGTTTATCAGGTCCATAGTAATACATACGGACCGTGCCATCTGAAAGTTGAACAACGGACGGATCCACTGCCGGACCCTTATTCACCTTTCCTGTGATAGAAATTAGTTCACGCTCAGACCATGTTTTTCCAGAGTCTATTGATCGAACGAAAGAAACGCCTTCCATCGAATCTGTCTCATTGAGTGGATCAACAAAATAAATAAGAAATTCTCCTACTTTGCAGACAGAAGAATCAGCAGTACAAATTAACAGATCAGGCACAGATGCGCTTTCCGCCACGAGCGTTCCGGAAGGAAAAGATGTTGGATCATCTGAAAAAGAAATATAGGTATCATGATCTAAAATTCCCGCGCTCCCTGCATTTTGTGTCATGGTTGGTGATGACGGGACCGTTGTTGGTGTAGTCGTTGGGAAAGGTTGTGTAATCGTTTCAGAAATAGCTGTCTCAGTTTCTGTCTCGGTCTCAGATGACGTAGATGTCATTGTTTTTACAAAAAATATAACACCTAGTGTCAATGCGACACAAAAACTTGTAAACAAAATTGACTTTGGGATAGACATAGGATGGGATACTTTCTCATCATGGGACCTCTACAAAAGTCATGTGCGAGGTCAAATCGAGATAGATTCGCACGACACGCATGAACGATTTCGAGGTGATATGCAGATATCATTGAGGAATCGTGAATGCGTGTCGTGCGAATATGGCCGATTTGAAGCCGTGCATGACTTTTGCAGAGGTCCCTCATGTATATGATAGCACAAAAAAACGGCGTAGGGCCGTTAAGAAGAGCTGTTAGGTGGCGTAAAAAGTTTCGAAAAAACGTTTCACCTGTGCGATGTCGTCGTACTCCTGGTGATTGAACAGCGAACCTTGGGTGGTTCCTGACTGCACAATAACGGAGGTATATTCAACTTCGTAAACACGACTGAACCGCTGTGTGTTTTGCACGAGACCTGTCATCTTGGCACGATCAGTAACCGACATGAGCACTCCTTTCAAAGTGCGATCGCTTTTGATTTGAAGCACATGGCCGATGGACCAGTCCTTAGACGGAACAATGAGGTCGACGCTGAAATTTACATCTTCGTCGATCGTGCTTTCCAAAACAGTGGAACCAGTGCAAAGAAGAATCGTGACAATGTGAGCTTCTGCAAGTGAGCCAGCAATCGCAAGCTCGAAAAGTGGTTCATTCGATGTACGCGCGAGCACGAACAGACGTTCGAGATCTGGTGGCTTCATTCCAACCATCCCACGAACAAATTTTTTTATCCCTCCACAGTTATGGTACACATCGTCTTTTATGACGTGTGTCGTCGCATGAGGAGGTAGATAGAAACTGCGGTTTGAGGATTATTCAAGAGTCGACCCTAGAGACGAATGGGCCAACAGCCACCGGAGAACCATCCCCAAACCGCAGTCAGATGACAGTACAGCAAAACATCTGTCTGGTCAATGGACATGCTATACTATTTCCATATGCTTAGAACCCTCAACCAACACGAACAGATCGCAAAATGGTTTTTCCTTTTGCTTGCCACAGGGGCGACGGTGCTGTTTTGGCAGGTGATTGCTCCGTACGCAATTACGCTCATTGCCGCAGCCATTGCTGCGGTTGTGCTTTCTCCGCTTGAAGAACGAGTCAAGCGTGTGGTGAAACGACCGCATCTGTCGGCGTTTATCATGATTGCATTCATGCTTTTTCTTGTCCTTGGTCCTCTCGCAACCCTTGTGGCAGTGATGGTCGACCAAGCGCTCGAAATTGTCGCGTCCACTGTTGCAAATCCTGACTGGATCGCAAATTTTCGCATTGATGAATTAACTATCTTTCAGTTGCTTCCGGAATTTGTTCAAAAAGCAATTCTTGCCATTGACGTCGTAGGTGTTTTGCGAAACATTGCGCAATGGGCAACATCAAACCTTGGTGGATTTCTTCATGGCACAACGACCTTCATTTTAAATACCTTCATCTTTTTTGTCTCCCTCTTTTATTTTCTCCTCGATCGCGAACGCATTGCCAAAGAAATGCTTGTACTCTCCCCATTACGCGACTCGGTTGATCACGAAATCGCTCTGCGCATGGTCAATACAATTCGAGGGGTCATTTTCGGCTCTCTCATCGTCGCTTGTGTTCAAGGAATTCTCGCAGGTATCGGCCTCACGATTTTCGGTGTCCCAGGAGCCCTGCTCTGGGCTGCACTCGTAATTATCGCCGCACAAATTCCCATGCTCGGCACCTCGCTCATTATGCTCCCCTGTGTCGGCTACCTATTTTTCTCCGGCCACCCAACCGCCGCGCTTGGCCTGCTCATCTGGTCTCTTGTTCTCGTCTCCACAATCGACAATATTCTGAAACCATACATCGTCGGAGGAAAAACCCGCATGCACAGCCTCCTCATCCTCGTCTCCATGCTCGGCGGCCTCGACACATTCGGCCCCATCGGATTCATCCTCGGCCCAACGATTCTCGCGGCATTTCTTGTCATGATTGAACTGTACAAAGCAGGTATATTGGATAAAAATAATGTCGCGTAGATAAGTCATTGTTAAAAATTCATATGTCACCTCGACGCTACGATTCTCTCATGCAACCAGAACAAATTCTCGCGATTTTTGGTAACAAGGAAGTTGCCGAAGCGGTTACACGACTCGAAGGTCTTCATGCTCAGGTAGACAAGGAGTTGAAGAACTTACAATTACACCTAAAAGACTCTTATACAGGAGACGAAAGAGAACATCTCCAAGAAAAGGTTGGTCAGCTCCGTGAGATGAGTCAGACGATTTTAAAAGAACTACGCGAGCTGCAAAGAAAATTTCCTGTACAAAAATAATTCTATGCCTCCACGAAAACCTGATTCCATGCGTGGACTCAATCCCGATCTGCTTCCAAACCGTGCAGACGCGATTCTACATTCAAAAAAAGAAGGTCTGGGCGGACAGTGGACAAATCTTCAACAGCGACGAAACGAGACTGCGCAGGAGCTCGTCCGTCTTCGGCGTGACTATCATAGCGAGAATACAGAGATCGAACAGCGCATG
The DNA here is from genome assembly GCA_964471375.1 of uncultured Gammaproteobacteria bacterium. Lineage (GTDB taxonomy): Bacteria > Patescibacteriota > Patescibacteriia > UBA9934 > GWF2-40-263 > YC12-FULL-57-11. Next base: position 3,810 of record CAYYFM010000062.1, on the reverse strand, counting down.
GCCGAGTGCAAGGAAACCCATCCGGAAATTTATGCACTCATGAAGAATGTCCGAGATCGAGGACGTGCGAACTACGAGGCCGCTCACACAAAAATCGCCGAGGTATTGTACGCGGAACTGGAAGACCAATACCAAGCCATCCCGCTTACGGCAGAGGAGATCGAGCGAGACTTGGACACAGAGCGCTTAAGCGCTATGCCGCTCAAAGAATATATCGAACTTCTCCGCAAGCTCCCACCGCGCTTTTTTACGCATGTCACCCGCCAAGGAGTCCGAGACAGCGGGTCGTTCCACTATGGCGGAATTGGTAAATTCCAACGCGGATTCGACGAAATACTCAAAAGCGGTTCCGTCGTATCCGTCTACGACCGCGTCCTCGAGGAAGGCGTAACCCGCACGACCGTCGGTGATCTTCTTGAGCGGCTAAAACTCACTCCAAAATACGAACCAGACAAAGCCGAGGCGCTCCACAAGCTGGAATCCGAGCTTACGCGGTCAGACGTGGCTCCCATTTCGTCTTACTTTGCAGATATGAAATCGATCCATACGGCACTCGAGATAGTCGCGGACAAGAATTACGGCGGAGAAATGGGAAACGAGGTATTTATGATTTGGCCGGCCGCGCTTGTGGCAAAAGAGTACCATGTCGGCACCCAACTCTTGGAAGTTCCCGACCAGTTTGATCCAGATGAAACGCATAAAAGTTCACAATTCAACGATTATTGGCTGCTACGCAAGGACGACAATACAGGAACTCTTCCGCTCGATGCCGGAATTACGTTCTTGCCAGCCCGCGCCCGAGTCCATCCACAAACAGGATCACAGTATGAGACGACGGTAGAAGGGGATCCGATCCTAAACCAAGAAGTCAACCTGTTCGAAAAGCTTCTGCGATCGCAGGAGTATCAGAACATCTCCGAACGTCTCCGCAAATACATTCTTGCAAAGGAATCTGTTGCGAGAATCGACGAGGAAGCCACAAAGAAAAAAACGGATTCTTCCTATTCCTCCACGTTCATTCCAGAACGGAAAAAACAGGAGCGACTGAGCCGCCAAGAGGAGTTGGAAGCCGCGACACCTGCACGCATGGTATATGCCAAGCTCTGCGCGGAGGCTGGAATTACGAATCCACGAATTCTTTCACTTCCAGATCAGGGATTCTGGGCGCAAAAAAACCTCTCGACACTAGAATCGCTCGCCTTGCGTCCAACACTAGACGAATATGGCAAACTCGATCGAGAATCGGCGCTTGGAAATCTTGGTATACGGTTTGAGCTCGCAAAGGATACAATCTCTTCGCGAGACTATTGGGAGGACATATTCAAACGAACGGGAAAAAAGCCGTCAAAAGTGATCTTCTACGACCAACGAGACCCAACCATGGCGCTCGACGCATTCAAACGCGTTGCAGGAATAGACCGCTCCTCATCCGAAGTCGACCTCAAAAAACTATACGAGGGAAATTTAATCGGGCAGGACGGAATCAAGAACGTCCTCTCTCGCGAGTCCGAACTTGTTTGGCAGGTTGGCCAGGAGGTGATCGAGGAGATGTACACCACTCAGAAACCATCGGCGAAGCGTCGCAAAAAGAAAAAAACCGCTGAGAGCAGCGGTTAGCGGATACTTGCCTTGAACGTCTCGAGGCTTGTGAGTTGCTCTGAGCTCAACTGTGTACTGAAATTCATGCCTAAGTACAACCTCCTGGCTGTGAGAACGTGTTTGACTTCATTCAATGCAACCTTCCCAAAATTCTTGAGTTTGAGAAGATCGGTTTCAGTCTGCTCAACCAACTGCCACATGTACTCGATCCCCCTACACTGCAGAGTACTCGCAACACGGACAGACAGATCGAGATCGTCTACCCTACACATCAACATTTGAAAGTGAAGGTCGCCAAGCGGATCCACGCTAGACACTTCAGGATTTGCCTCTTCTCGCCCCCAGCACAACCGCCCGAGCGCCGAGACTATCTCCTCCTGCTTTGGGACTTGGATCTCAATCGTCACCGTAGAACTGATCGCCATCTCTATGAGCAACGCAAGATCGGGATCCTCCAGCATACGACCGTCAATGATGCGCTTCTCACCACCAATGTGGACAATCAATCGATTAATCTTCGTGATTTCTCCTTGAAAAGTCAAAGACTCACCGATCATCGAAGTCGGATGAGTAGGATACACCTGTGATTCTCAAGTCGTCAAACGTGCGTTATAGACCATAAAGATGGTATAATTTCTGTATCTATTTCATAAATGAAGAAATATGCGCAGAATGATTGATCTTGGAAATCCTATGGCAAGTGAACAACGTATTAATAAACGACAGATTCCAGAACAAGAGATAGAAGTTACATTTGCGGCATCAGGAGGACCTGGTGGTCAAAACGTAAATAAGCTTGAAACAAAAGCTGTTCTTCGGTGGAATGTAAACGATTCTCAAACGTTTACACAGATGGAAAAGGCTCAAATACGTGAAAAATTAGGGGTGAATAAGGAAGACGAAGTGAGACTTGATTGCTCGGAGCATCGCACCCAGCTTGCGAACAAGAAAGCGTGCTTTGAAAGACTACATGCGATGGTGAACGAGGCGATTGTGGTTCAAGAAGAACGGATCGATACAAAAAAAAGTAAAGGGGTACGTGCACGTGAGCTTGATTCAAAGACAAAGGATAAGCGTCAGAAGCAGCTTCGTCGTGGGGTTGATTCAGACTAAGAATTCGGGTAGGGTAAGCTCGATATGAGAATACTAGGGATTGAATCGAGCTGTGATGAAACGGCGATCGCTATTGTAAGCGATGGAAGATTGAAGATTGAAACTCGAAATTCGAAGGAAGATTTAAGTTTGAAGATTGAAGCAAATTTAATCGCATCCCAGGCGGCATTGCATGCGAAGTATGGTGGGGTAGTGCCGGAGGTTGCGGCACGGGAGCATGTGGATGTTATTTTTCCCTTGCTTTTAGAATCGGGAGTTGCGCGCGATGGATCGGATATTGATGCGATCGCTGTTACAGCCGGGCCAGGTTTGGTGCCGGCTTTACGCGTTGGAGTAGAACTTGCAAAATCACTCGCATGGGTTTGGAAAAAACCATTAGTAGCGGTGAATCACTTGGAGGGGCATTTGTACTCAGTATGGCTAGATGGAAATTCGGGGATCCCTCAATTTCCTGCTCTCGCCCTCCTTGTATCTGGTGGTCACACAGAACTGATTCTGATGACAGGCCACGGAGTGTACGAACGGATTGGTGCAACGCGGGATGATGCGGCTGGAGAAGCATTTGATAAAGTGGCAAAATTGCTCGATCTTGGATATCCAGGTGGACCAGCTGTTTCAAAAATGGCACTGACGGGAAATCCGGAAGCAATTGCGTTTCCGCGACCGATGATTGATAGTAAAGACTTTGATTTTAGTTTTTCTGGATTAAAAACAGCCGTGGCGGTTTACCTAAACGCCACTAAAGTGGCCATGAAATCAGAATTCCTAGCCACTTTAGTGGCGCCAGACGTCTGCGCTTCTTTTCAGTCCGCCGTTGTCGACACACTCGTTACAAAAACGATCCGTGCGGTGGAAAAATATCAACCGAAATCAGTGATTCTTGCTGGTGGGGTTGCCGCGAATACATCTCTTCGAGAATCTCTTGCGAAAACAGTTCAAAGGGATTTTAGTCCCGTCGAACCTGACGCCACTAAAGTGGCTATGAAATTATACTTTCCACCCCTCTTCCTAACTGGCGACAACGCGGCGATGATCGCAGCTGCTGGATATTTTCATGCGATTCGAAATGATTTCGTGGATCCGCTGACGTTGGTTGCG
>CAYYFM010000061.1:0-22662 GCA_964471375.1 uncultured Gammaproteobacteria bacterium | reverse complement strand
CAAACATTTTTCCGCACCGACCCATACATGTGGCGACTTCGTCCATCGCAAGTAATACATCATACTTCCGACATAACTTCTGGATCATTGGATAAAAATTTTCAGACGGAATGACACATCCTGCATTTGTCCAGATCGGTTCAGATAAAAACGCGGCGATCGTTTCTGTTTTAAAAATTTCTTCTACTTCTTTTAGAAGTCGAATTTCTTCTTTTTCAGTTCTTGGCATTTGTAATTTCAAAAATCCCTCAACGACTGGTCCAGATTGCTTTTCAAATGCATTCCCAAGTGATCCCGCGCCATACGTGTGTCCATGGTACACACCGTCAATAGTAACGATCGTCGGTTTTCCCGTTGCCATCCGCGCGGCCTTAATCGCGAAGTCTACAGCTTCAGATCCGCTACATGCACGAATGACGCGATTCAATTTTCCGGGAGCCAGCTCAATCAAGCGAGTTGCAAATTGCTCATGCCGTTCTACTCGAAACCAAGGTGGTTCATGAAAACCCTCGCGTGCTTGCTTCGAAATTGCCTCAGCCATCTCCTTATTTTTCCACCCAACAGTTCCCACACACCAACCTGTCTGAAAATCTAAAAACTTACGCCCGTTTTTATCAAATGCATACGATCCATTTCCACGCACAAAATCAATCGGCGCCGAACCATAATCCGCAAGATGTTTGCTCATATGTGAAGTAGTATATCAAATGATGTGGAATTTCGATAAAAAAATCTGCAACCGTTTTAGTTGCAGGAGTAAGCGCGCTCTACCTGTTCGGCGATCAACACTTCTTCGGGATCATGGTGATCACCGTATGCGATCCAGGTGTAGATCGGGTATCCGTCTGGATTGCGGATATGGACGGTTCGACTTCCATCTCGAATTTTTCTACATTCGTTCAGAACGAAGTTGATAGCACGTACTGTTTTGAATCGTGTGAACGGAATGTAGATTTGGGAAGCGTGTCGACTTTTGAAGTCCTTGATCGCCTGTTCAGGGAATCCAAGAATGAATCCGATGAACGATTTACGATCGAACGCGTGCGCGAGATTTTCGTCGGGCGACTGTTCCTGTTGCCATCCAATTTCTTTGGCGAAATTCGGTTGGCGTGTCACACGTCTCATGACTGCCTCGACATTGATGAGCAGGAAAAATCGACCACCATCCGATTCATAAGCCGTAAGACTCAGCGTTTGAAAAGGAATTTGTTCAAACAACGCGATCAGTTCTTTTGTTTCGGCTCTACCCCAATCGAAGAAGAGCACCGCTGGTTTCGCTTCGAGAACAAACGCTTCTAGCTCCTCGAAGTCACATTTGATTTTGACATCTCGCGACAGTTCATCAAATATCGCGCGGGCGAGCATGTTCGCATCCGTTCGTGAAAGACGCATTTCAATTCCTCCAGTGAAAAAGAATGCTTGAACAATGATGATTTGTCAAGAGGTCTCTCTAATAAAATCCACCTCTTAGTATGAGGTGGTTGGAATTGGAAACAGATAACCATTTGTTGTCCATGTTTCGATGTGACGGATGATTTCGTCAACGTACGATCCTGATCCGTCGTTTGTGACATGTGCATGAATGCGTGGTTCGAGGAAACTGAGACTTTGATCGAACAAGTTCATATCTTCCGTCAGGAGTCGTTGAACGGTCATCGATCGCTCGATTTCATCTCGTCCTTTTTGTCTCGCGTTTTCAACACGTACATCAGGAGTTGTCTCGATGAGAATGAGCATCATACGCATACCCGCACAGCGTTGACGAAATGCTGCCAAGTCTCCTGCGAAATTTGTGCCATCAACAAGGACGAGTTCAGTTGGTGCTGAGAAGATGGCGGGCACAACGAGGTCGAGCATTCCCGCAACCCCTTTTGTCGAGCGCAGACGATCAGCTGTTTTTGCAAGAATCATCCGATTTACATTTGTATGCTCCGCAATCGTCACTCGTCGAATCTCATCCGGGATGCTAACAACGGTCGCCCCAATTTGCCTCGCCACCTCCCGACACGCCTCACTCTTGCCGCAATATGCGCGGCCCGCAATATGAACAAGCCGCTTCATGAGAGACCTCCCTGTCAAATCTTGATCTGCATTCTCGATCTTGTCAAAGAGGCTGGACTTTTGTAGAAGTTCTGCTAGTCTGTGGCGAGGAGGATTAGTCCAATCATGCTTGCAACTTCGTCTGAGAACGTTCGCTTTGTAACGCCGTTCAAACACATCGTACCCATGCGAGGAGAGCATCTGTTTTTCCGAATCATCATGCGCGAGCAGGTGTGGGTGTATGCGAGCTTACCGCTGTATACGTTGGTGTTCTTTTCTGTCTTTACGGTCGGCCCAAAAGTTGAACAGATCATGTTCATGGCCACCGTGCCGATGATCGTTTTCTTCGTCCTGTGCAAATGGCTCGTCGATCGTATTCGCATGAAAACGTGTGGAAACGACGGACTCTGGATCCTCCTTCAATCTGAGGAAGGGATCGAGACGCTCATCGAGGCGGAACAGCTTTATCGTGATCGCCTGCCATTTGAGAAAGGTGAGCACGAAGGAAATCTGTACTTTCTCCGTCGATGGGAAGGACACCTGTACAAGGAATCACGTCTCATGGCACAGCAACAAGAACTCATCGACTCCTTCGTCCGCTCAGGCAAACCCCGCGGTCCTCGATGACGACCTTCCTCTTGTCCATCGTTACACGACATGGATCGATCTCCACTTCCGCGAACTGTCCTGAACGGGCAGTTTTTTTCTGGATTCACTGGACCCGTGCAAGGATTTCTGCAAAAAAATCACGCTTGGTTAGAGCGTGAGAAGGCGAGTGAAGAGTGTTCCATCGACGAATTCCCATGTCGCAAAACGTCCGTCTGGGAGCATTTGGATATTGTCTCCTGGCTCGATGTCCGTTTTGCACTCGTGTGTTCCTCCGACTCTTGTTCAGCCGGCTCTTAGAGCCGGACGGGGTTGACGTGGGCTGGTTGGGTACGGTATACATCCAGTGCCTGGAAACAGGTTAACGCTTCGGGGAAAATGTTTCGCGATGGGCGCGAGAATGGTTTTTCGAGGCACTATTCCTGCGTAAAATTTGGCTCGGTAAGACGAGTTAGATTGCACGAGGAAGGAGTCAACAATGGCGAATCTGAACTGTGCGGAGTGTGTGGAGCACGCCAAAAATGCGATGTCTCGGGTACCTTCTACTCGGACCGAAGTCGGAACGGCCATCGGTTTCTGGCTTTTAGGAGCCGTCATCGTATACATGTTGCTCTATGTCGAGTGCTTTTTCGGGGATGGCTGTGGAGATGGGTCCGTTTTGGGATTATTTGGGATGTTTGGATCGATTCTGTGCTTCCCTCTTCTCATCGTAGGAGGTGCGATGATTGGCTGGTTTGTTTTCACAAACATTCTTGGTCTTCGCGAGTACCTGTCGCTTGAAGAGGATGGAACGGTCCATCGTCACCACACGCTTCCTCAACACGATTCGCTCGTCGTCGTCGAAGCATGGCTTGGCGGATGGTTTCGTACGTCACGTGTGCTGAGTGGATGTCTGCGTTGGCAGGTGTCTGACTGGAATGGAACGTCGCTCACGTTCAGTCAGGACAGTACAGGCAAGGAACAACTGCGGCTCGGATGGGATGCGGCGCTTCCTGTTCTCGGCCAGTCGCAGTGGTTAGCTAGAATCGTCTTCAGTTTTCTCTCCATCGAGACTCAACTCGCTCCGCTTCGCGAGCAGATCGCCGCGCACCGAACGGAAGCTGAACAAGCTCGTGACGCGCGAGATGAGTACATCATCGAGCTCATGATGCTCGCTCGACTGACTGGAAAGGAAGATCCGCTCGGCTGGGGTCGCTCGAAGCATGGCGCGGAAATGAACGCGCGGCTTCTCGCGATTCTCGCAAGGCTTCCAGTCGAAACACTCGACCGCCTCAAGCCAAGCGCCGACGCGATCACGATCCGCCTGACAGACACAGCGAACCTCCTCGCTCGCCGCGATCCCGCGCCCACGACAACCGTTTCTCCCGCAACGTAACCCGTTGCGGATTTTTTTATCCACAAATTTTGTTTGGCGTTATTGTTTCAGATCGAGAAAGGCTTCTGCTTCCATCGGATGTCCTGCGTTTTGCGCGAACTCCTGTTGGTTGGGCACTGCTTCGTGAGAGGAGCCAGCTCAAGTATAGACGTTTTCAGTTCGAGACGATGCAAGAGCATGCTGGTCTGATCCAAGAAGCATTCCATGAATCTCTTTCCACAGAGGAAGATGTTGACCCGTGGATCGGATTTGGGAAACTCTGGGTTGCGCATCTACACGCGGAAACCGACCTTGTAGAACGTCAACACCGTCACCTCGCAGGTGAACAGGTCGTCTTCAACAAAACGCTCGCGTCTTCTCCCTAACCTGAACGGTTGGGGTATTTTATTTTCAGGAAATTTTACAGAGATCTCTTGCGATTGTTTAAAAAAACTCCGACGCGATGTCGGAGCAGGGGAGATTCAGCGTGCGAACGGGCGGCAGACTTTGGCTTTTGTGTCTTCATACCAGAGACGGACCGTGCGGTGCTTGAGCGGGACGTTTTTGAATCGGCGTGGTTGTCCAGCCAGAGTTTCACAGCTCAAGTATTCGACCATGTTCGGCTGTAAGTAGTCTCGGATAACTGGCACATTCGACTTTCGTTTTTCTTTCCAATCAAGCATGTGCGCTGTTCCGAAAAGTCCGGCGGCGGCGAGACCTGCGGCGAGTGGAGTGCTGATATACAGCGCGAGAATGGCTACTGCGAATGTGGGAAGAAATGCGGCATCCACCACGGAGCAGATTATCGCAATCAAGCTGAGCGACAGCGGAGTGAACACAGGAAGACCAATGCGTGCGAAGTATCCGATCGGATGTTCTCCCCAGCTTTTCGGCCAGAAGTAGTTTCCGTTTTTGATGCTATCCAATACATCGCCCATGTTTGTGCTCAGAATGCTGTGTATTGGTTGCAGATTCCTGATCTTGAATCCAGTGAGCACCACAAGAAGTGTCATTCCGATTCGGATGAGCCAGTTCACGAACATGACTGGCGGCTGAATCGAGTATGCCCACAAACGACGCTTGCGGTATTCACACTCATCGAGCGGTGCATGACGGAACCAGTGATTCACCCAAGCCTGTTCCCATCGGGGAGCTGGCTTAGCGAAACATCCGGCAGGCACATGTACGTCGAGACTTGCTTTCACGCAACGCCAGCCATTGTACAATTCGGAATATTTCAGCTCTGTTTCAGGAAAGAGCGTAACGCCCCAGCGCGGGGCACATACTCCCTTGATCTGCTCCCCATTGAAAACTTCAAGGAAGTCTCCTCCATCTTGTGTGAGCACAGACGACTTCCATGAACCGTTGTAACGCGAGAAAAGAAAATCATGTACTCCATTATCATTTGTTCTGAATTTGTCAATCGTTTGACAGCACAACCGCGAGCTGTAAAATGCCGACTATATGGACAAGCAACTTAAACGCATTTTGAAGCTTATTCGGAAAACAGGGGACAGAATGGTCGTGACTGACACGAATGGTGAGGATATTTATGTTGTGATGGGACTTGAGCAGTATGAGAATTTGGTGGATCCGCAGGATTTTGATGAGGATGACCATCTTGATGATATTTGTCGCCACGACGACGAGGATGATTGGGGCAAAGGTTGGTGGGAAGGTGGACCTCCGCCAGAGGATATTGATCCGAGTTCGGATGGGTTAGGTGGGGCTGTGGCAGAGAGTTTTTCAAAACCGCTTCCTACGGACTTTAGTCCGGTCCGGACAGGGACTGGTCCAGAGCCGGATGCCACTAAAGTGGCTATGAATGATGTTCCTCCCACCGACATCTGGGAAGCAATGCAGCCTGCTGGACAAGAAGGAGAGACGTGGGATCTGAATAAAATGTCTGAGCCAGAAAAGGCTGATTTGGTTAGGCAATTTGAGGATTATCAGGCAGGAAAGGATGAAGAGAAGGTTGAAGATGGAAATTCGAAGATTGAAGAAGTAAAGGAAGAAAAGAAGGAAGATGAGGATTTTGGGGAGGAGCAGTTCTACTTGGAACCAATAGAATAACCCCAAGTTATCCAGAACGGGCCTCTTGCGCGTTTTTGGTTGTCCTGATACAATTTCGCCGTCTTTCTTATTATAATTCACAAATTTATCTAATCAGAGCAATTTTTTGCCCGCCTGGTTCAGCTGGATGATCGTGTGATCAGTTGAACCGGCCGGGCAAGGTCGCCTTTTGCGGCCAAGCTCAAAAAAATGCTATGGCAGAAATGTTTCAACGCAACAAGGTTCACGTGAACGTTGGTACCATTGGTCACGTTGACCACGGGAAAACAACGACAACCGCCGCTATTTTGGCTGTTCTCGCCGCTCATGGTGGGATCGCGCAAACAAAAGGTGTTGACGACCTCGATAAAGCTCCAGAGTCTAAGGCACGTGGAATTACCATTGCGACCGCTCATACAGAATATGAATCCGAAAAGCGTCACTATGCCCACGTGGACTGTCCAGGACACGCCGACTACATCAAAAACATGATTACAGGTGCTGCTCAAATGGACGGTGCGATTTTGGTTGTATCAGCCGCTGACGGTCCAATGCCACAAACACGCGAACACATTCTTTTGGCACATCAGGTTGGAGTCCCATCTATGGTTGTATATCTCAACAAAGTAGACATGGTTGACGATCCAGAACTTATCGATCTTGTTGAACAGGAAGTTCGCGAACTTTTGACAAAATATCACTACCCAGGAAACGAAGTGCCAGTTATTCGCGGTTCTTCCGCCAAAGCACTCGCGAATCCTTCCGATCCAGTGGCTTCCAAGCCAATTCTCGATCTCGTTGCTGCCCTCGACGCCTATATTCCAGATCCAATTCGTGAAATCGATAAACCATTTCTCATGCCAGTAGAAGATGTGTTCTCGATCGAAGGTCGCGGAACGGTGGTCACTGGTCGCATTGAGCGTGGACAGGTCAAAATCAACGAAGAAGTTGAAATCGTTGGTTTGAAGCCAGAAGCGGCAAAAACGGTCGTTACGGGTATCGAAATGTTCAACAAACAGCTCGAATCTGGAATGGCTGGAGACAACGCTGGATTGCTTTTGCGCGGAGTGAAGAAAGAAGATGTTGAACGTGGAATGGTGCTTGCTAAACCTGGTTCTGTGAAGCCACATACCGAATTCGAAGCCGAAATCTACGCGCTTACGAAGGAAGAAGGTGGACGTCACAAGCCATTTTTCAACGGCTATAAGCCACAGTTCTATATCCGTACAACAGATGTAACGGGTGATATCACCCTTCCAGCTGGCACCGAAATGATCATGCCAGGAGACACCGCTCAACTCAAAGTTACGCTCATCCAGCCAGTTGCTTTGGAAGAAAAAATGACGTTTGCTATCCGCGAGGGTGGACGAACGGTCGGAGCTGGAGTTGTCACAAAAATTCTCAAATAAATAGTAACTTGTTCTTTCTCTACTTTTGTGTCAAAGCAAAAAACAACAGACAAGCCAGCAGACGAACAAAAAATTCGCATTCGCATTCGCGCATACGATCATAAAATGATCGACCAGGCGACCATGACGATCATCAAGAGCGCCGAGCGCTCAGGAGCGAAAGTTCATGGTCCAGTTCCGCTTCCTACAGAAAAGCGTAAATACACCGTGAATCGTTCAACCTTCGTTCACAAAGACTCACGTGAGCAGTACGAAATGCGCGTTCACAAACGTCTTATCGATATCACCGAACCTACCGAAAAAACGATCGATGCACTCATGTCACTCAATCTTCCAGCTGGGGTTGACGTTGAGATCAAGACATAGTAGAATCGCCGCAGATAAAGGAACACAGAAGAAAGATCCCCCTCGACGCACGTCGGGGGGGAAAACCTTCTGGGGCTTCCAATGTCTGATAAAGGAAAAACAATCATTCATTAAGAATTCTCCCTTACAACTGTTCTAAGATTGAACAGGTCAGAAGCTGTAGCCCGATAATTTTGGACTACGACTTCTGGCTTTTCGTTACGCCAGATTTAGCACGTCCTGTAGGACCTATGCATATGCCTTTCATCATTGGACGAAAACTTGAGATGACCCAGCAGTTCCGAGAGGATGGAACGGTTGTTCCGGTGACGCTTGTAAAAGCAGATCCGAATGTTGTCGCACAGGTGCGCACAACAGAAAAAGACGGCTATCTTGCTGTTCAACTTGGGACCGACGTTAAACGTCAGTTACTTAAGGCAGAATCAGGCCACATGAAAGATCTTCCACAAGTTGGAACGTTGCGTGAGTTTCGTGTAGATGCAACCGACTTAGCTCGTGGAAATATGATTAATGTCTCGGTGTTTACACCAGGTATGCACGTTGATGTTATTGGAACATCAAAAGGAAAAGGGTTTGCAGGAGTCATGAAACGTCATCATTTTTCTGGTGGTCCGGCAACGCACGGTCAAAAAGATCAGATGCGTATGCCAGGTTCGATTGCTTCCCAGCGCCAAGGTCCGGTTTCAAAAGGACAGCGTATGGCAGGGCACATGGGTGATGAACGCGTGACCGTAAAAAATCTTGAGGTTATTTCCATCGATCCAATCAACAATATTTTGGCGATTAAAGGTGCTGTGCCAGGAGCTCGTGGAGGAGTGCTTCTCGTGGTGTCGCGTAATGGCAATACTGTATGGCAAAAGTAACGCTTTATAATCAGCAAGGAAAAGTGGTCGGCGAGCTCGCGCTCGACGCCCTCTTGTTCGATGTCAAACCAAACGAAGCGCTCGTTCATGAAGCATACATCGCACAAATGGCGAACAGTCGTCAGGTGTTGGCTCATACAAAAGATCGCTCAGAGGTTGCCGGAACAGGAAAAAAACCTTGGAAGCAAAAGGGGACAGGTCAGGCACGTCATGGTTCTCGTCGCTCGCCAATTTGGGTCGGTGGTGGAATCACATTTGGTCCTCGAAACGATCGCAACTTCACATTGAAGTTGAATAAAACAGCAAAGCGAAAAGCGCTTGCAATGGTGCTTACAGACAAAGTGCTTTCTGATAAGTTTGTTGCTCTTGAAACGTTGGTCCTCCCTGAAGCAAAAACGAAGTCGATGTCTGCGATGTTAAAATTACTTCCATCCGCTGGACGAAAAACGCTCATCGTTTTGGAACCATCCAACAAAGAAGCGGCTCGTGCAGCGCGAAATCTTCCAAAGATTTCTACACTTTCCGCTCGTTCGCTCAACATTGGAGATTTGCTTTCCCACGAATTTGTCGTGGCGTCGAAGGAAGCAATTGAATGTGTCACGAAAACCTTTAAGCGCGAATAAATGTATGGGTATTCTTGATAAGTTCAAATCGAAAAAAGAAAAGGAACTCAAAGGAGAAATTGTTGAGACGACTGCGGTAGAGGCGGTAAAGGAAAAAAAGGTTACCAAGGCAGAGCCAAAGGTAAAAAAGACAAAGGTGATTCCTGCTGATTTGTCCGGAACGATTATCAAACCACTCGTTACTGAAAAAGCCGCGGTCATTGCTCATACGGGACAGTACTCTTTCATTGTCGCTCCAAAGGCAAATCGTGTTGCAGTGCGAGCAGCCATTAAAGCAATGTATGGAGTGATCCCCGTATCAGTGAATATCCAACGTGTGCGTGGAAAAGTAGTCCGTTTTGGCCGAACACTTGGTCAACGCGCATCATGGAAAAAGGCGATCGTCACATTACCAAAAGGAAAAACAATTGATGTTTACGAAGGAGTATAAATTTCTATGCCCGTACGTCACTACAATCCAACAACGAACGCACGACGCCTTTCTTCTGTAGACACTTTTGAAGATGTCACGAAGTTTGAGCCAGAAAAAAAGCTTACGATTAAGAAAAATCGTGTTGCGGGTCGTTCGGGTGGAAAAATTACCGTTCGGCATCGCGGGGGTGGCGCAAAACGCCGTATTCGTCTCGTTGACTTCAAACGCGATAAATACGACGTTCCTGCAAAGGTGGCGGCGATTGAATACGATCCAGGTCGCGGTGCACGTCTCGCCCTTCTGCAGTATGCCGATGGCGAAAAGCGCTACATCGTCGCACCTATTGGGCTCAAGGTCGGATCAAATGTTGTTTCGTCAAAACAAAAAGGAGATGTTCAAGATGGCAACCGATTCTGTCTCGAGCACATTCCTGTTGGAATGACCGTGCATGACGTCGAGATTCTTCCGGGGAAAGGCGGTCAACTCGTACGTGGCGCTGGGCTTGGTGCACAGTTGATGGCGGTAGAAGGAGCGTTTGCTACATTGAAACTTCCTTCCGGCGAACTGCGTCAGATCCCAAAAATTTGTATGGCAACGATTGGTCAGGTTTCAAACCCCGATCGTCGTCTCATTCGCTGGGGAAAAGCTGGGCGTACACGCCATCGTGGATTCCGCCCAACGGTTCGTGGAAAGGCGATGAATCCGGTCGATCACCCACACGGTGGTGGAGAAGGTCGTAACTCAATTGGTCTTAAGCATCCAAAAACTCCACAAGGAAAACCAGCACTTGGTGTAAAGACGCGTAAAAAGAAAGGATCTGATAAACTGATCGTACAACGCCGTCCGAAAGGTCGGTTCGTAGGAGCATAAAATTATGAGCCGAAGTCTGAAAAAAGGTCCCTACGTGGACGCGACATTAATGAAGAAAGTTTTGAAGCTAACAGCTGGCGACAAAACAATCATCAAAACATGGTCTCGTGCGTGCTCTGTCACGCCAGAGATGGTTGGGTTTACCCTTGGTGTTCATAACGGCAAGGATTTCATTCAAGTGCGTGTCGTAGAAAATATGGTCGGACACAAGCTTGGAGAGTTCTCTCCAACACGCAAGTTTGTCCGCCATGGTGGACAGGTTGCCGCAACGAAACCAGGTGCCGCAGCTCCCGCAGCCCAAACCGTTCCTGCAGCAAAACCCGCTGCTAAGAAATAGCTTGATATATGGAAGTGAAAGCCTACGCAAAAAATATTCGCATGTCTCCACGCAAAGTTCGCTTGGTGATTGATGTGATTCGTGGAATGAACGTTTCGAAAGCCGAAACGCAGCTTCGCTTTCTAAAAAAAGCAGCCGCGTTGCCCGTTTTGAAACTCATGAATTCTGCGGTAGCGAACGCCGAACATAATTTCAAGCTGAACAAAAGCGATCTTATTGTCAAAACGATTATGGCCGATGGAGGCCCAGTGATCAAACGATTCACTCCAAAAGCATTTGGTCGTTCCGCTCCTATTCGCAAGCGAACGAGCCATATCACCCTCATTTTGACAAACGAGGGAAAGGGGAAAAAACACAAGCTCGAAATTCGAAACTCGAAAGGTACGAATAAAATAAAAGAGATAAAATCCTAACTTCGAATTTCAAATTTCAACCTTCTATCTTTTATCATGTATGGGTAAGAAAACACATCCAGTAGCATTTCGTCTGGCCGTGAACCGTGGTCATCACGCGCATTGGTTTGCTGATAAAGACTTTCAGTCTTTTCTGCGAGATGATGTCCGTGTGCGCGCATTTCTTTTGAAGGAATTGCGTGAGGCCTTGGTTGATCGTGTCATGATTGAACGTTCTCGCCAAATTCTTTCGATCACGATTCATGCCGCAAAACCAGGTATCGTTATTGGTCGTGCCGGAGCCGGCATTGAAGAACTCAAAAAGAAGTTGAAAAAGAATTTCTTTCAAGGCCGACGTACAACGATCAATCTCAATGTGAAGGAACTAGAGAAACCCGCGTTGTCATCTCGAGTCACCGCCCTTCAAATCGCCACAGATATCGAAAAACGCATGCCGTTTCGTCGCATTATGAAAATGGCGATTGAACGAGCGATGAAAGGTGGGGCTGAAGGAATTAAAATGACTCTTTCTGGTCGCTTGAATGGCGCAGAAATTGCACGCACCGAAACGCTTGCGCAAGGAAAGATTCCTCTTCACAACTTACGTGCGGATATCGACTTCGCTTCTTTACCTGCTCGCACCATTTACGGAGCGATTGGAGTTAAGGTGTGGATTAATCGCGGAGAGGTGTTTGAAGAAAAAAAAGTGACTGAGTCGTAAAGTCATTAAGTCATTGAGTGAAGGATGATTTATGAAAAAAAACTCTATCACTCAGCGACTCAGCGACTAAACGACTAAACGACTATGTTGCTACCAAAAAAAGTAAAACATCGAAAATGGCATAAGGGTCGCGCGCGCGGAAAGCGTGTGGCTACGCGCCGTATTACCCTTGCGTTCGGATCCGCTGGACTCAAGGCGATGACGGAAGCGTGGGTGACCTCCCGCCAAATTGAAGCTGCACGCCGTGCGATGACTCGCGCGATTAAGCGTGGAGGAAAAATTTGGATCCGTATTTTTCCAGACAAGCCGGTGACCACAAAAGGTGCCGAAATGCCTATGGGAAAAGGAAAGGGTGCCGTCGACCACTATGTAGCGGTCGTGCGTCCTGGAACAGTGATGTTTGAAATCGATGGAGTCAGTCGCGAACTCGCACAGGAGGCGATGAGTCTCGCTTCGTATAAATTGCCGTGCAAGACGAAAATCTTATATCGTGAATAATCGCTTGTATGGAATTAAAAACTCTTCGTAGTCAATCAACGGAAGCGATTCAAAAGTCGCTTGCCGAAGCCGAACAGGAATTTCGCGAAATGCGATTCTCGCTCGCTTCGCATCAGATGAAACAGGTGCATAAAGTTCGGGATCTTCGCGCAAATATTGCTCGTATGCACATGGTCCTTCGTGAAAAGAAATAGAAATCCCTTATATGACACAAACTGCTGAACAACCAAAACGTGTTCTTCGCACCTTTACCGGTGTGGTGACGTCCAACAAGATGCTAAAGACCATCGTGGTTCAGGTTGATCGTACGGTCGTGCACCAAAAATACAAAAAGCGATACACACGTTCTCAAAAGTATAAAGTTCATGATGAGAAAAATGTGTCGCAAATCGGAGATCTCGTCACGTTCGTGGAATGTCGTCCACTGTCTCGCGACAAGCGTTGGAAACTGGTTCAAGCCAAATAAAACAAAAATGAGCCGAATTCCGAATTGGTCCGAATATACGAAGAGTCGTTCATTCTTTTATACGGATATTCGTACAAATTCGGAATTCGGCTCAACATAGATTTCTATGGTACAACATCGAACAATGCTAAAGGTCGCAGATAATTCTGGAGCGAAAAAGCTTCAGGTTATTCGTGTTCTTGGAGGGTACAGAAAGCAAAGTGCAACGATCGGCGAATTGGTGACGGCCGTCGTAAAGGAAGCAGTTCCTCACGCAGCGGTAAAGAAGAGCGATGTGGTTACGGTTGTACTTGTCCGTGCCCGAAAAGAAATTCGTCGCAAGGACGGTACGTATATCCGTTTTGATGAAAATGCAGCGGTGATTATCGATAAGAAAACAAAGGAACCAAAAGGGACGCGTATTTTTGGACCCGTCGCTCGTGAGTTGCGTGCAATGGGATTTTCAAAAATTGTCTCTCTTGCTCCTGAAGTCCTGTAACGTATGAAATTCAAAACTGGCGACAAAGTCCGCGTGATGGCGGGAAAAGATGCAGGAAAGGACGGAAAGATTCTTCAGGTTTTTCCAAAACTTGAGCGTGTTGTCATTGAAAATATCAACCTCATGACCAAACATTTAAAAAAACGTGGAAATACTCGCGGACAAACGATTAAGTTTCCATCCCCTGTGCATGTTTCGAACGTCAAACTTATCTCTGAAAAAACAGGAAAGTCGGGACGTATAGGATTCGCCTTTATTTCAAAGGATGGCGTACAAAAAAAAGTTCGTGTGATCCGTGTAAAGGGTCAGTCTGAACAGGTTGAATAATACAATATGACATTGCGTGAAACATACAAATCAGACGTCGCCCCAAAGCTTATGGCTGAGTTTGGCTACAAGAACGTGAATGGCGTTCCAAAGGTCACCAAAGTCACTTTAAACGTTGGGCTTGGTAAGGGTCTAAAAGACGCCAAGTTTTTAGAGACAGCTGAAAATACATTTCGACGCATTACGGGTCAGAATCCTGTAAAGACAAAAGCTCGTAAGTCCATTTCTACATTCAAAATTCGCGAAGGAATGGTCATTGGAATGAAGGTGACGCTTCGAGGAAAGCGCATGTGGGATTTCCTCGAGAAGCTCGTGAAAATCTCCGTTCCTCGCATTCGAGACTTTCGCGGACTTCCTCAATCAGGGTTCGATGCATCTGGAAACTATACACTTGGGTTCACCGAACACACCGCGTTTCCAGAAATTCGTACGGATGAAATCGAAGTCATTCACGGCTTGCAAGTGACGATCGGCATGACGACCCATTCAGAGGCCGAAGGAAAAGCTCTACTCAAACATCTCGGATTTCCATTCGAGAAGGAAAATTCCAAATCCAAGTAACCTTATATGGCAACGGAAAATCAGATTGCAAAATCAAACCGGAAACCAAAGTATTCATCACGTAAGGTGAATCGATGTTGGAAGTGTGGGCGTCGCCATGGATTCATGCGCGCGTTCGCCCTGTGCCGCATCTGTTTCCGTGAGCTTGCTAACCGTGGGGAAATCCCAGGGATCGTAAAGGCAAGTTGGTAATTTCAACGAATGTTATGATGACCGACCCAATTTCTGACATGCTCACACGATTACGCAATGCCTTCGCCGTTTCAAAACGCGAAGTGGTGTTGCCGTATTCAAATGTGAAGTTCGCCATCGCGAAAATTCTTGAAAAAGAAGGTTACGTGAATGCGGTTGAAAAAATCACGATCGATGGTAAATTTCCTACGCTTCGCATGGGACTTGTTTATCGTGATTCCACTCCTGCTCTGGTTGAGGTACATCGCGTAAGTAAACCTGGACATCGTGTGTACGTAAAATGCGATGAAATGCCCCGTGTAAAGTCGGACATGGGTATTGCGATTGTTTCTACGTCCAATGGGTTGATGACGAACAAGGACGCACGATCTCGCAAACTCGGCGGAGAAATTCTCTGCGAAGTATTTTAGAATCATATGAGCCGTATTGGAAAAAAACCGATTTTGATTCCTGCAGGAGTGGATGTCAGCATTCAAGGTTCTTTGGTGTCTGTAAAAGGTCCAAAAGGATCGCTGTCTCAGACGGTACATGAAAACGTGACCGCCACTCTTGGTGAACTGGACGGAGCCGCGTGTATAAATATCGCAGTGAAAAGTCCTGACGCCGTTGGAGATCGTGCACAATGGGGAACGGCTCGTGCGAATATTTCTAACATGGTGACCGGAGTAACAACAGGATTCACACGTGCCCTTGAAATCAATGGTGTTGGTTTCCGTGTGAGTGTTCAAGGAAGGAAAGTTCTCATGAACCTTGGATTCTCGCACGATGTCGAGTTTCTTCTTCCGGAGGGTGTCGCAGGAACCGTCGAAAAAAATGTTCTCACGCTTTCTGGAATTGATCGACAGGTTGTTGGCGAAACGGCGGCGCGTATTCGGAAACTGCGTCGACCAGAACCGTATAAAGGTAAGGGAATCAAATACACCGATGAAGTCATTCGCCGAAAGGCTGGAAAGGCTGCAAAAGCCGGTGAATAAAACGTCATATGCCAAATGTCATGAAAGCAAAATTAGATCGAGCCAAGCGTCGTGCATTCCGTGTGCGTGCGCGTATTTCTGGCACGGCAGAAATTCCACGATTAACTGTAAAACGATCCGCGAAACATATTTACGCTCAACTCATCAATGATGATGTTGGAAAAACACTTGCGGCGGCATCTGATAAAGACGTGGTAAAAGCAAAGCCGATTGAAATGGCTAAACTGGTCGGGTTGAAACTTGCCGAGCGTGCAAAAGCAGCAGGTGTGACGATGGCTGTGTTCGATCGCGGATCATTCCGGTATCATGGACGCGTTGCCGCCCTTGCCGATGGATCACGTGAAGGTGGACTTCAATTCTAATATTATGGACGATCAAAAACGAAAACCAATGGGTCGCGGTGGTGCAGGTGGCGGAAAGGGACGAGGAGGTCCGCGTCATTCTGAACCAAAAGAGTTCGAGCAAAAGATTCTCGATCTCGCGCGCGTGACACGTGTCACGGCTGGTGGTAAACGCATGTCGTTTCGCTGTGCGCTTGTGATTGGAGATAAAAAGGGTCGTGTCGGCTTTGGTGTTGCTAAAGGGGTGGATGTGCAAATTGCGATCGATAAAGCGTATCGTCAAGCAAAAAAGAATGTGATTCGCGTTCCACTTCATGAAGATACATTTCCGCACGCGATTCAGGTTAAGTTTGGATCGGCGATGGTGTTGTTAAAACCAGCTCCACGTGGAACAGGATTAAAGTGTGGAGGAGCGGTTCGTATGGTTTTGGAACTCGCAGGTGTTCCAAACGCTTCTTCGAAAATTTTGAATTCTTCTAATAAGTTGAATCTTGCCAAGGCGACGTTTGTTGCGATTAAATCCTTGCGCATGCCACGAAAAGAGCTAAAAGCATTGGTTGTTGCACCGGCAACGACTGAGATTTCAAAAGAGGTATAATATGGCAATAACACTCAATAAACTTAAACCAGCCGTAGGATCTCGCAAAAAGGCAAAACGCGTCGGACGCGGATTGTCGAAGGGCGGTTCTTATTCAGGCCGTGGAGTGAAGGGCCAGGGTTCACGTTCTGGTGTTTCTGGATTGCAACTTAAAGGTTTGCGTCATATCATGTTGTCCATGAAAAAGAATCGTGGATTTAAGAGTCAGGCTCCAAAAGCGCTCGTTGTGAATGTGGAAACCATTGCAAAAATGTTTCCAGATGGAGCAAAAGTTACTCCTCAGGCATTGCTTGAAAAAGGTCTCATTCCTTCGCTTGGAAAGGTAAAGGTGCTTGGAGACGGAGCGATTGCGATCAAAATTATTCTGACAGGATGCCGCGTGTCGAAAACGGCAAAGGAAAAAATAGAAAAAGCTGGTGGATCCATTGTCAAATAACGCTATGTTCTCTCTCTCGCGCGTTTTGAAAACGAAGGAAATTCGTAACAGCATGCTGTTCATTCTCGGCATGCTCGTTCTCTTCCGTGTTGCCGCGCATATTCCCGTTCCAGGTGTTGATCCTGATGCACTTGTTTCCTTGTTTCAAGGAAATCAATTTTTTGGCTTATTGAATATTTTCTCGGGTGGAACGCTTGAGAATTTTTCGGTTGTTGCGCTTGGACTCGCACCGTATATTACCTCGTCGATTATCTTTCAGTTGCTCGCCATGATTATTCCAAAGATGGAAGAGATGCAAAAAGAAGAGCAAGGACGTCAAAAAATCAACCAATGGTCTCGGCTAATGACCGTTCCACTTGGGTTGCTGCAAGGGTATGGTTTGGTGTTGTTGTTTGAGCAGCAATCCGGAACGACGTTGTTTGAAGCTGGCGCCGCAGGACTACTCGTCACCTTGCTTATTATGGGTAGCATGACTGCAGGAACGATTTTTCTCATGTGGCTCGGGGAACTTATTTCTGAGAAGAACATGGGGAACGGTATTTCCATCTTAATTATGGCTGGAATTATTGCGGGTCTCCCAGGATTTTTGGGTAACTCTATTGCGCTGTACGATCGATCCCAGCTTATAACAGGAATTTTATTTGTCGTGCTCGTTGTGTTGACACTTGTTGGAGTGGTCGTCATGCATGAAGCACAACGTAACATTCCGGTTCAATATGCGCGACAGATGCGTGGATCGCGTCTTTCGGGCGGTGTTGGATCGAATCTTCCACTACGACTCAACATGGCTGGTGTGATTCCAATTATTTTTGCGATCTCGATCATTCTGTTTCCAAGTGTCATTGCACAGTTTTTTCTGAATGCGCGTACACCGGCATTTCGCATTGCGGCTGAGTGGGTGTTGCAGATATTCCAGAACCAGTTGTTTTATGGCATTGCGTATTTTGGCTTGGTATTTGCCTTCACCTTTTTCTACACATCGGTTATTTTTCATCCAGATCGCGTAGCAGAAAACTTGCAAAAACAAGGTGGATTTATTCCCGGAATTCGTCCAGGAAAACCAACCGCAGAATTTATTGGTTGGGTGACAAATCGTATTTTGCTTGCTGGCGCCCTTTTTCTCTCTGCCATTGCGATTCTTCCTCTTGTTGCGCAACAAATGACAGGGAATGCATCGCTCGTCATTGGAGGAACGTCTGTCCTCATCGTCGTAAACGTTGTTATTGAAACGATGAAACAGTTGGAGGCACAGATGGCGATGCGGGAGTACGAGATGTAGGAGAAAGTGGATACGAAACTACGAAAAGGCTACGGAACTACAAAAGCTACAAATTGCTAGGGATGCGGGGATAAAATCTCCCGTTTTCTGGTATAATGATGTATATATGATCTACAAAATTTTGATGTTTGGGCCGCAGGGGTGTGGGAAGGGGACGCAGGCGGAGTTGTTGTCGAAGGAATTGAATATTCCTGCGTTTGGGATGGGGCAATTGTTGCGCGATGAGGTTGCTTCTGTGTCTGAAATTGGATTGAAAATCGATGGGATTTTGAAAAGTGGGAATCTTGTTTCTGATCTGGTCGCTGCCGAAGTTTTACAGGCACGACTGAAACGTCCAGACGTTGCGAACGGATATATTCTCGACAGCTATCCGCGCAACATGGAGCAGTATGGAATGTTTACGTTCGACGAACCAACGCATGCGATCGTGATTGAAGTGCCGCGTGATGAGTCACTTCGACGTCTGAGCGGTCGGTTGACGTGTGCCGTCTGCGGAAAGGTGTATTCTGTGAATGATGGGTTCAAAGAAGGAGACGCGTGTACGTGTGACGGAAAAATGTTACGTCGTGACGACGACACCGAAGCTGCGATTCTTCGACGACTGGAAATTTACGATAATGATACGACTCCGATGCTTTCGAGGTTTGATGAACGCGGGATCCTCTGTCGTGTGGATGGGGTTGGAACAGTTGCAGAAGTTCAAGAGAGAATTTTGATTATGCTCGGAAGGAAATAATATGGCTTTGACAAAAACACCAAAAGAAATCGATGCGATGCGGGAAGGCGGGGCTTTGCTTTCGCGCGCGCTTAAGGCCGCCGTCGAGGCTGTCCAGCCTGGGATCACGTTGGCTGAGCTGGATGTGATTGCAACACGAGTTATTCGAGATGGTGGTGGAGAGCCGTCATTTTTGGGATATAAGTCGCATGCAAAAGACGAACCGTTTCCAAGTACGATGTGTATTTCCGTGAACGAAGAAGTGGTGCATGGACGAGGTGACCGTAAGGTCGTGCTGAAAGAAGGGGATATTGTTGGGCTTGATATTGGGTTGTGGTTGAAAGGTTTGTGTACCGACATGGCCGTGACCGTTCCAGTCGGTCGCGTATCTGAAGAAGCAACAAAGTTGATGGCCGTCACACGAGAGGCTTGTTTAGCTGGAGCAAATTCGCTGAAAGTTGATGGCGAAATTAAAGATGTGGCTCGAACCGTCGAAGCAATCGTGAATCCGCACGGTTATGGAATTGTTCGTGCACTCGTCGGACACGGAGTTGGTCACAAAGTTCACGAGGCACCACATATTCCAAATTATGTTGATCCAAAGTATCCAAAAGTGATCGTCCAAGAAGGTATGTGTCTCGCCGTTGAACCCATGCTCGGTCTCGGCACTTGGGAAGTTCGAACCGCTGACGATGGTTGGACCGTTGAAATGCTCGACAAAAAAATTTCCGCGCATTTTGAAGTGACACTTGTCGTGACAAAAGATGGAGTGGAAATACTCACACCATTGCCAGTATGAGACTTCTAGGTATTGATTATGGAGACAAAAAAATCGGGTTAGCGTTTGGGGATTCGGATGTGAAGGTGGCGGTGCCGCTTGATGTGGTGCCGAATTTGGGGGACGCGACCGTGCAGGTTTTTGCTAAGCGTGTGAAGTCGGATGGTGTGGATGTGATTGTTGTTGGAGTGCCACTTTCGACAGGTGGGCATCATAGTTCTGTTCAACTTGAGAAGACGCGCGCGTTTATCAAAAAGCTCGAAGGCGTGGTTTCGATTCCCGTTGTGGAGGAAGATGAATCGTATACGACCGCAGAATCTATCCGTTTACAAATGGAAGAAGGTTCTCAAGCAGAGGAGGATGCACTCGCTGCGATGCTTATTTTGCAAGCATACATGGACCAACATGGCTAGTCTTTATCATGCCACAGGGATCGTTTTGTCACGACGCGATCG
This sequence comes from uncultured Gammaproteobacteria bacterium, assembly GCA_964471375.1. GTDB lineage: Bacteria > Patescibacteriota > Patescibacteriia > UBA9934 > GWF2-40-263 > YC12-FULL-57-11. The sequence continues at coordinate 2,519 of CAYYFM010000061.1, read as the reverse complement.
CGGGGAAGCGGATCGGTGGTATTCAGTTTTGACGGAGGAGTTTGGAAAGATTGAGGTGCTCGCTCGCGGTGGACACAAGATGCTTGCGAAGTTAACACCGCATTTAGAGATGCCAGCAGTTGTGAATTTTCACGTGGTGAACGGCCGACAGTATGATACGCTTGCTGGAACAAATCGCGTTCAGAGTTTTCCGAATATTTATGGTGATTTAAATCGTCTCGTTCTCATTCAAAATGCTTTGCACCTGACAGATCTTGCCACACGTCCAAATGATCCAGAACAAAACTTTCTGAAAATGGTAAAAAGTTTGTTAGAAGTTGTTGATCAAGCAACAGAAATCACGAGTGAGCGCGCAAGTTTTTTGCTCGGTTCGTATGCGTTAAAACTCATGTCTCTCATCGGATACCATCCAGAGTTGTCACGCTGTTTGTCTTGTAAGCTCACAATCAGTCCAGGTTCTTATCGGTGGCATGCGTTGAAAGGAGGAGTTGTTTGTCATGGGTGCGTAGATCGAGATAACGAGCAATGGTTTGCGGCGCGCCTTATGTCTGACGAGGCGTTAAAACTTGTTCGTTTCGGATTATCAGAACCGTTTGAGGCTCAGATGCGTCCGAGACTTGTTGCGGACCATCATCTTGAATTTCACGAAGCGGTCGAGTCACTCATGATCTCACATTTCCCCATTATCCCAGCAAATTCCTTGCGGGCAGCGTGTACATTCTGATACAATGCTCATCACTATGATTGTCACAAGGATTTCTGAAATTGGTGCTTACGTTGGCCAATCCCGACGTCCTGAGGGGGTGGGGTTCCCGACATTCCCTCAGGAATCGTCGGGGGAAATTGAACTTAGGGGGTGGGCGTATAATTTCCGGTCGAGCGGGAAAATTTTCTTTTTACAGTTGAGGGATGGGTCGGGGAGGGTGCAGGTGGTGTATTCGAAGGCGGAGTTGCCAGAGGCAGAGTGGAATGTGCTTGATGGAATCAGAATCGAGTCTTCCGTGATCGTTCGAGGTACGGTTAAAGCCGAGCCACGATCACCGTCTGGTTTCGAATTGACGGGTACTTCGTTTACCGCGATTCAAATCGCCTCAGAAGACTATCCAATCGGAAAAAAAGAGCATGGTCCAGATTTTTTGCTTGATAATCGTCATCTTTGGCTTCGGAGCGAAAAGCAATGGGCGATTCAACGTGTGCGTGACACGATCATCACGGCAACGTCTGATTATTTGCATGAGCAGGGATTTATTAAATTCGATACACCGATTTTGACACCAACCGCATGTGAAGGAACGACAGAATTATTTGAAATGGATTATTTTGACATGGGAAAAGGGGAACCAGAATCTGTCGCGACCGGAAGTACAGGTAAGGCATATCTCGCGCAGTCTGGTCAGCTCTATTTAGAAGCGGGCATTATGAGTCTTGGTCGCGCGTATGATTTTGGTCCGGTTTTTCGTGCAGAGAAGTCCAAGACACGAAGACATCTCACAGAATTTTGGATGATGGATGCCGAAGCGGCGTTTGTTGATTATAAGGAGAATATGCAAATTCAGGAAGGACTTATCTGTCGCATTGTTGCAGACGTTTTGAAAAAAAATCAACATGAGCTGAAAGTTCTTGAGCGTGATGTTTCTGCGTTGGAAAAAATTCAAGCACCATTTGTTCACATGACTCATGCGGAAGCGGTTGCAAAACTCCGCGAGCTTGGGAGTGATATTACAGACATGGATGATCTTGGTGGCGATGATGAGACCGTACTCACCAAGCTGTACGATCGCCCAATTTTTATCGAAAAATATCCTGCGGTTGTCAAAGCATTTTATATGAAGCCCGATCCGACCGATCCAACACGTGTGCTCAACAACGACATGTTGGCGCCAGAAGGATACGGTGAAATTATCGGTGGAAGTCAACGCGAAGATGATTATGATACACTTCTTCAAAAGATTCGTGATCACAACCTCCCAGAGGATGCATTTTCCTGGTACCTCGATCTGCGCAAGTACGGATCTGTTCCACACTCAGGTTTCGGATACGGCTTGGAGCGCATCACGGCATGGGTGTGTGGCCTCCAACATATCCGCGAAACGATCCCGTTTCCAAGACTGATCAATCGAATTACTCCATAATGTGAAAAAATTTCTTGCACCAACGATCGTTGTCCTCATTGTCCTTGCCCTATCAGGGATGGTGTATTGGCGTGCAAAACAATCACATCCGACTTCGATTCTTCCAGAAGAAATGTTGCAACAAAGAAATGAGAATCCTGTCGTTGTCTGGTCCGTCACTTCAACAGGAGATGACGAAGTAAAGGTTTACTGGTATTCGATCGTAACAAAAAAAACGAAAGGACCAGAACTATTTTATGAAGGCACTGGTATTGTTCGGTTCAACCAGTCGATGGATTTGTGTAATTCGCTTTACGCGATTGCGAAGCTTACGTTCAACTGCACGATTGATGAACAATCTGTCTTGACGATGGACGTTGGAGATGAAATGGATGGAGGACGTGACCT
>CAYYFM010000060.1:0-6527 GCA_964471375.1 uncultured Gammaproteobacteria bacterium | reverse complement strand
AGGCTGCTGTCCTGCCGTTAGACGACCCCCGATCGGTTTTCTCGTTCTGTGCATTTCGCGTGGTGAGTATAAGGGAAAGTTGTGATAAGATCAAGAGGAATAAAAGCCTGTCCTATGAAATTAACAAGCTCTGCCTTTAATCCGAATCAGCCAATTCCTAAGCGGTATGGGCAGGATTTTGAAGATATTAATCCTCCACTGACGATTTCAGATGTTCCGGTTGGGACGATGTCGATCGCCCTTGTTATGGATGATCCAGATGTTCCTGAAGCTGCTCAGGTGCCTGTCTGGGATCATTGGGTCGTGTTTAATATTCCACCAACCGTGACAGATATTCCAGAAAATTGGATCGTTGTTGGTGTTCGTGGAAAGGGAACACGCGGTAAGCTCGACTATAGCGGTCCACGCCCACCAGACAAAATGCACCGATATTTTTTCCACGTCTACGCACTCGACTGTCTCCTCGATCTGCCAGAAGGATCAACCAAACAAGAGGTCCAAGCCGCAATGCAAAGCCATACGCTTGCAACCGCCGAGCTCATGGGAACGTTCGCGCCATAAACTGATTCCGCTATGTCTGAAATTCAAAATCGTCCAAAAGTTGGTGTTGGGGTATTTATTGTGCGGGATGGAAAAGTCTTGCTTGGCAAACGAAAAAACGCGCATGGCGAAGGGACATGGTGTCCTCCAGGTGGGCATTTGGAGTTCGGGGAAACATGGGAAGAGTGCTGTCGACGTGAAACGCGTGAGGAGGCAGGGATTGAGATTACGAATGTGCGGTTTGTAACAGCGACCAATGATGTGAATCACGAGTGGGGAACGCATTATATTACGCTCATGCTTGTCGCTGATTATCTGTCTGGCGACGTGACCGTTTGTGAACCGAACAAGTGTGAGACGTGGGAATGGTTTGGGTGGGAAAATTTTCCATCGCCATTATTCCTGCCGATTCAAACGTTACGTCAAACAGATTTTCATCCGTTGAATTTTTAAAACAATCCTAACCAAATTTTGTTAAGGTTGATAAAATTTGGTTAGAATTTGGATTGGGTTGGGTGGTGAAATGTGTTGGGAATAGATTGTGATAGAATACATTCAGTATGTCGGAGCCTAAACGTTCAAGTGATGAAGTGGGTGCCTCACACGATGTTGCTTCTGAGCGGGAAGCGGCAGTTTTGGACGTGAAAAAATATCTCAGGTCAATGGATTTAGGAAAGGTCATGGAAGCGATCACCTCACACGGTTTGTCGTTTAAGGATCTCGGAATTGAGAACACAGATTACGCACTTGAAAATTCATTTGGCATGGCGCTTTGTCGTGGGGAGCTGTCTGTACTCGAACAAGCTGATACATTTTTTTCTTTTCCTTGGGCAAAGACATCACTTTCAATTAAAGCGCGTGCCACCGAAGGAGTCGCCGTTCTTTTGAAAAAATTTGATCTCGATGGAGCGACACAGTTCGCAGAATATGGAGAGAGACTATCGCGTCCTCGTCCTGAACAAAATGTCATCAAAAGAAGAGGTAATCATTGGTCTGTTTTGGAATCAGGGATTCAGATGGCCATGCGGATGGCCCTTGAATCGAAGGAGAGACAGCTTATTGATTTCCTTGTCACGATTCCCGGATGGTCTCGAGGGATGCTTTTGTTTGACGTGGCGGAAAATTTAATCAGAAATTCTTTGACTTCACAACTTGGTGAAAAGGAAGATTTAGGGATCGTGGAATACGTCCAGTCTATCACGGAGCTTGCCAATCTTCCCGTCAAGATTCGTTTTCAAGCAATCAAATCAGCCATGGAAAGGAAGCTTCTTTCCGGGGTAACATTTTCGATTGAATCAATCGAACAATTTATTTCTCTTGGGCATTCCTTGTTGTCTGAAGCAGAACAGCACGTGGTCTTTTTGGAAATGATTGAATGGTGTCTCACAGGTGGAACAGGAAAACTTGAGTTCAGTTCCGTAAAAGCGTTAGCGCTCCTGCTCCAAGCTGTTTCGTTTCAAGAAGATGATCTGGACGCGCTCTATTATCGTACAACAGGAGCTGTTCAATCTGATTTTCGAGAAAGGGAGCGAGGTTGGGAACAGGTTGATCGTGTCATGCAAGACGAACCTTTTATTTTTGATGAGCACGCTCTTCGTGAAAAACCAGAGCTCGCAAAAACTATTTTGTTTATATATGATCAGGCGTTGTCTGAGAAACGATATACAGAGGCTTTTGAATATGGCGGAACCTGGAACATCCCTCCTGAAACACTTCGTGCGTTGGGTCGACCGTATCGTAGCGACGTTATCAAAAAATCGATTGAATTTTACAGGAATGACGGACTAAACATGGAGTTCGATCCGCTCGATACGATCGGGCTTTCGTGGAAGGATATTTCTCGGAAGGAAATTCCATTGAGTGCGTGTACAGACCGTTTACGTGATCCTAGAGTTAATCGGTTGTTACTGAATGATCCATGGCAAGAAACGTTGATTAAATTGCTCAGACTTCAAGGGCGGGTTCAGAATGAAGCGCACGATCCATGGCTAACAGAAATGGATCCTTTGTATACTTCTTTGATTCAGACAGGTGTGATTGACCGTGAATCAGGAGAAGATGGTGAATTACTCGTCGGATTTGTTCGTGAATTTGGCATGGTCAATCTTCCAAAAACAGTGGAGTTGTATTGTGTATTGAAAAGAGGAAAAATGTTTGAGGAATTGTCCGCAGTGCAACAGTCTCAATTGACAGAAACGATCGGAAAACGCGTCGCAAACATGAAACCTGAGCAGATTATTAATGAGCTGCGTCTCATGCCTCATCGGATTCAGACGGCAGTTCTGGAAGATAAAATTCCATTGACTCTGCAAACAGAACTCGGTGAAGAAATGTTTGCTGTGTTGAAAGGACATACTGCGTGGGAGCGGCATGATTCGCTCGCGACGGTTGTTGATGTGTTGAAGACCGCACGAGCCGAAGGGAGGAATGTTGGCGTGCCTCGGGAATATTGGAATGAGGCGGGGGAGAAAATAATAGAACGATCCGTCGTTGTTTCAACAATGATGCGACGAGAAAGAAGTCATGAAGAAATGGCAGGACGACATGCTCTGGTCGAAGGAATTCTTGTGCGCGAGGAAGATGGAAAAGAAACGGAACTCGGGGTATTTCTTCGGCAGTTTGAAAAGGCGCTGGATGAAGCAATCTCTATTGATGTTCGTCATCTGGATGTGAACAGTTCAGAAGATGCTGACAGATTGAGAGCGTATTCTCTTGCTCTCGTTCTTTCAGATGCAGAGAATGGAGGATGGAATCACCAAATAAATGCCATGCGCCATCTTCGTTTGGAAACAGAAAAAGATATTGAAGCTTTACGGGATGTTTTTGTCGATTTTTTGTTTGAGCATGCGTTTGTTGATTTGAAGAAATTTTTTCGAGATTCGGATCAGATGGTCTCACAAATTTACCAAGCATGGGGACAAACACAGGAAATTACAAAACATATTTTGGAACGAACCACGACTCGGATTCGACGTATTGATCGGGATGTTCTTGTTGCAAATGGTCGTTCAACGACGGTCCACTTTGTTCCGGCTCATGGGATACTTCGTATATATTCTGGAGACATCGGAGATGCCTGTTTTACGCGACAACACCTCGAGCTAGCAAATGGCGCCGTGTCGAATTTACATGCGCTGTTATTTGTCACTGGGCGTGGAAAAGGAAATGAGACGATTCGGGGTTCTGCACTTCTCATTGAGACGATGACAGCATCAGATATCGAAGGATTCGAACCTGAACGCGTTCTTTTGTTGCGAGCGAACAATCCGCAGAAAAATTTTCTTACGACCGTTGACGCGGATGCATTTATAGAACAGACGATCGAGCAAACGATCGAGATCGCCAAAGCTCGTGGCTTTGACATGGTGTGCGTGCCGCTTGATGGGGCTTCAAATTCTTGTTCCAATCGCGAAGAGGTCGCTTTGTATTATCGCCGACATTTTCGTGAAAATGAAAAAATCATGCTAAAAAACGAACCAGCCACGAATTTTAATGGATATGTAAATTGGGATGCGAACGGCGATCATCCCGTCGTCATGATCTGGAAAAAATCCTAACCAAAATTCGTTAAGCTTGATGAAATTTGGTTGTAACTTGTTCAAAGGCAATAGGGGAGCCGTAGAATGTTGATGCGAGTGTGGAAAGATTTTCGTCCTGTTTTGTTGTGAGATAGACTCGCGTACCTGTTTGTTCGATCCGAGTTGAAATTTCTGGATGTCGGTCGAGATAGTCTGCGAGTTTGTCTGCAATGATCTTGCCTTGATTGATGATTGTGACCGACGACGGGAGATGTTTCCGGAATAGCGGTTCTACGAGCGGATAATGTGTACAGCCAAGGAGGATTGCATCGATATTTAGGTCGTGACGCATGAGGTCATGAGTGTACTCAGCGACGAGTTCGTCGGCTTCTGCGGACTGTTCATACCCTGCTTCAATGAGCTCAACGATGCCTGGACAGGCAATTTGTGTGATGGTGATTGGTGCGGTTCCTGCTGCATCTGCAATTTCTCGCAGATACGCTTTCGACCGGACCGTTGCTGGGGTTGCCATAACACCGATGTGACCTGTTTTCGTTAACAACACAATCTCCTCTGCGGTTGGACGGATGACGCCGAGAACTCGTCTGTCAGGAAACTCAACAGGGAGAATGGTTTGCTGAATTTGCCGCAGTGCTTGAGCGCTTGCGGTATTGCATGCCAGAATAACAAGTGGACATCCACGACGAAATAATTCACGGACTCCTTCAAGCGCAAACTGAAAAATTTCATCGTGCGTTCTTGTTCCATACGGAGCACGAGCGTTGTCACCGAGGTAAATGGTGGAGACGGTCGGAAGACGATCATGAATCGATTTGAGGACCGTCAATCCGCCAAAACCTGAATCAAAGACACCAAGCATAGAGAAACCGTATCATATCAGAAACCGATCTTGCCGTCATCTGGTTGAATGCGTATACTATGCTCGATATGAAAGAAGGATTTAGACCACCTCCAGAAACTAGGGAATTTTCTTCAAAAGCCAAACGTTTTGTTGAGCTTAGCATGCTTGTGGTTGCAATGATGGGTTCTCCAAAAGCAGAGGCACGGGATTATTCGACCGCAGGATCAAATAGTGACTGGGCACAGTTGGTTGGAAAAAATGTTGGTGAAAGGCAAGAAGAAATTGCTCAGCTAAAACAACGTCTTGATTCTGCTCAACGAAAAGTTGAAGCTCAGGAGAGAAAAATCGTTTCTAATGAAGAGCGAGGAGAGTATAATGTTCGGCTTGGGCTAAAGGGAGATGACAAAGCAGAACTACGTTCTTTAGAAGCTGAACGCGATCACGTAGCGCGATTATTGTCTGGATTGGAACGAGAAACTCAAAAAGGTATCGACGCGTATAATGATCGTCGCGAAAAGAATTCAAATACATGGGCCGATCTTTCACCAGATAAAATTGGTCGAGAAGAAGCACAGTATATGCGTGATTATCATGTGGAATTTCATGATCATGTGCTCTCATGTGATGTCGGGGATGGGACGCGTATAGAGCAACGCATCGGACCAGAGCTTCTCCCCTATCCACATTTTCTTCTCAAAAATAACGGAACAGAATTACGGATTGTCTTTGATACGACAGACGGTACTTTCAAAACTTTAGCACTGGATCACGGTGTATTCGGTGATTTTTATCAAAGTAATGATGAGGGAAACCCCATCTCTATACATAAATAATCGCCTATGCCCCTCGCTATTCTCGATCCACGCGTTCGCATTATCGTGACGCTTCGAAAAAATGGTCACCCTGATGACGAAGTCACATCGTTCATGTCGCTGTTTGATACGGTTGCAAAAACCGATCAGGAACGTTTATCGGAAATTGTGAACGCTGAGGATCCAGAAATTGTTCGAGCTCTTGTAACGGTGTTACCTGATGTACACGCATCGGTTTTAAAGAAAGGAGCAAAATCTCCACGAGAACTTATTGAACAGGCCGCACAAAAATTTTTTCCATAGCTATTGATTGTATGTCCACATTCTCCTGTTTATTCGTCGGTCGATTTCAACCGTTTCATAACGGTCATTTGATGGTGATCAAAGGAATGACGAAAGTATGCGGAAAGGTGGTAATTGCGATTGGCTCTCCGATAGAAGGTCGAACCGAAGAAAATCCTTTTTCTGTTTCTGAACGCAAAGAAATGATCCAGCGTGCTTTGCAAGCGGAGAATATTATTCCAAATTTTGATATTACGATTATCGAAGTCCCAGACATGGATTCCGATTTGGAATGGGCAAAGAAATGTCTGGAGCTGTCGGAAGAAATACATCAGGTTTGGACGGGGAACGAGTGGACAAAAAAATGTTTTGTTGATGCGGGTATTGAAATAAAAGACATCAAACCTATTCCCGGCATTAGCGGGACTGAAATTCGCTCGCGGATGAAATCGGGTGGTGATTGGAAAGCGCTTGTGCCGGACGATGTTGTCACGTATCTTGTAGAGATCAACG
>CAYYFM010000059.1:0-8777 GCA_964471375.1 uncultured Gammaproteobacteria bacterium | reverse complement strand
TCAGCAGAAGAAATCACGCGTTTCGGATTCAATACGGTTCGGCGTATGGTAACGTCTGGTGTGCTCATGAACGCACTGAAAGAATGTGCACAGGCATCTCCTCCTCGTGTTGGAGCGATTGAACTTCTCGAATCGTTTTCACCCGATAGACTCGGAACACCTTCTCGACGTCGCGCGATTGTCAGCTTCGGAGTGTACGACTACATCCTTGCGTGGTGTCGTAAGAACAAACTCGTGACCCCGCTCATTGCGTCAACACACTTGCAATTTTCTTCCCGCCACGAGGAAGATCACCCAACGGTCACTGGTGCTGACCCACTCACGTTCGTTGGAACACATACCAAAGGACATGTCGCGCATGCGATCGTCGAGTCGTTTGGTCTTCCGATGGAGCGTGTTCTCGTTGTCGGTGACTCTCCAACAGACATGCAGATGATGATGGAAGGGAATATCGCCGTGCTGATCGTTCCGCACCGCGACGACGACAAATCACGCGCTGCTTTTCGTCTGCGCGGTCTCGCCGAGATGTGGCCACGTGTTGCCGCAGTCCTCGTGTCCGACTCCCTTCAACCACTCGCAGACATGCGGAGGTAGAAACACTGAGCTGACCCTGTCAGTTCTTTTTTTGTCGTGTGTTATGAAATCGTAACAGGGACACTAGCGTTACACCATCGCATGTCGATAAAAAAAGAAAAATCCCGACCGCTTGGTCGGGAAAGTAGAACTAGACGTAGCCCTTGCGGCCGAGTTCGCGTTGGCGTTCGACGTACTTGGTGAGCGACGGCAACGTGCGGTTCTTGCGGCGCTTTCCGCCCGAGAATCGGTGGTAGCCCTTCAAGGCTCGCTGGCTGTGTCCGGTCAGCATCTGGAAGAATTCGCCGTCCTCTTCGCTCATCGCGGTGAGGATGTCGCCTTCCTTCCAGTACAATTTTCCGCACTGGTCCACGACTTTGCGACCGTTCGCCCACTGGTCGGACTTCTTGTCTGCGTTTTCCCAGCGCTTGTTCCAGATGTGGCTGGACTCGAAGTCCGATGCGCGGCAGAACTGTCCGTTCTCGTCCACGACGAGCGTGTCTTGGAACGCCCATTTGTGGTCGTCTCCCACGTCGATGATTTGTCCTCGGGCGTGGTCGTTGACCAAGTGGCGTCCCGCGATCGAATCGCGGTCGAAGTGGCACAGCTTGTGCCACACCTCTTCCCAGTCCTTGCCGACCTGTGCTGAGAGCCAGCGGTTGAGCGGGCCCAAGTGGTCGTTGAATTCTGGCTGCACGCGCGTGCGCACAGGCATCACCAAGTTTCCACCGACCGATTCGATTTCGATGACGATCACTCCGAGCTCGAAGTCGAGTCTCGGGTGCAGAATCTCTTCGTTCGCTTCGCAGATCGTCTGTTCGACATACCGCTTCACCTTGCGCCGCTCGACCTTCGTCGAGTATCGGCGTTGCCACTTGTTGCTGTTCGTCCGCCCGCCCTGAATGATGGCGCGGGACAAGTTCTTTGTTGACATAGAGCCTCCTTAATGGAAACTCATGATTCACCTCCTGGAAGTTGGCTTGATTGCCAGCAATCACAATAACAAAAAAACTGACGATTGTCAACCGAGCGTTGCTCGATGAAACCGTCAGTGAGGCTACGCCTTGATGATCGGAGTGCTGGCGAAATTTCCGCGAGTTGGGGCGCGGGCGAGGATGTTTCGCTGGATGAGTTCTGGGAGAGCGTTGAAGAATGCGATCTCTTCGGGCTCGAGCGCAGCGTCTTGTCGGTACGATGTTTCGGTTTTTTTCCAGAACTTCGGACGGCCCGAGTTCGGATCGACTCCGTTGAACTGAGGTTCCTCGTGGCGGACGGGGACGAACCAGAACAGTTTTCCGGACACCTTGCCAATGACGCGTTTTTCGAGAAAAACATCGAGCTGCTCCTTGGGGAACAGTCGAGCCAGTTCGCTTTCCGAGTTTCCTTTTTTGAGGAGTCGCTTGCTGTCGCGGGTCACATCACTCATCTCGCGCTTACGCAAGATGCCGTCTTCGTCGACGAAGTAGGGACCGTTGTTGCTGATCAGTGTCCTGATCAGGATGTCCCCAGCATGACGCTTGGTTGGACTGCGCATGAGCCGATGATCGCACAGCTTTTTGTACAGGTCGTCGAAGCGTGTGCCAGGATTGGATTCGGTCAGTTCGACCGACGCACCGACAGCCGATGCTTCGATTCGTGTCGTGATCGCACGGAGGTCGATTTCGACCTGTCGATCACGCGCTGAACCGCCGCGACGTTTGCGACGCATGGGCTCGATCGTTCCACCAGAGATAGCACCGGGTTCCATTTCATCCATGTAGACTCCGCCGTTAGGCGGAGGAAAGATATCAGTCGTGTGGTATTTTGTCAACGGCTCAGGTAACCTGTTGATATATGATCCACCCATTTCAATCACATCTTGATGAATATCAGTACGCCATTAATCATCTCGCTCCTACCGTACCTTTCGCCATAAAAGAAGCAGCGCAAAAAATGCATGATGTTTTGCTTGCGAATTCATCTGTCACTGACGAAGAAATTGACGCGGCGCTGTATCAGACAGGAATCGCGGAGTATCCGCATCGACATGCGTTTAAGGAAATGACGGCGCGAGATGTTGAGTCGCGTCGTGTGGAAATTGTTCTTGAACATGTGGAGCCTGAAGTTGCTTTGAAAGTTAAGAAAATGATTGATTCACAAGTGACGATCAACGAGCTTGTAAAAAGTCAGTTATTTGAAACAGATTTTATTGCGGAAGAACGTCACCAAATTGAAGATGCATTGCTTGATGCGGATATTCATATCAAAGAAGAATTTGGAAAAGAAGCAGCGGCGGATTCAGAGAAATATGACGCGCTTCTCAAAAAATGGGAAGGCATACGGGATCAGATTGTGACAAAAATCACCGAGCTCGATAGATTAAAATCACGTGATGAAAAATGGCGAGAAGAAATTGAAGGAAAAGTTCAACATCTACAAGAAGGTTTTCTTGTCACCGAACCAGACGTTACCCTCGATGAAGTTGAACACGAAATTGAGTACTGGAAAGGAACGTTTGGAGATGAGGTGTAGGCTAGATTTTGATCTTGTGACTTTGCGCACGGCATGGTACGATCTTGGCGTTAATCGTGATTAAACTATGCAAATTTCTTGGCTTGGACTTTCGTGTTTTGAGATAACGACCAATACAGCAAACGGAGAAGTAACGGTGGTGACCGACCCGTATGATAACGAGACAGGGCTTCGATTTCCGCGGTCTCTCGAGGCGGATATTGTTTGTGTGTCGCATGCGGAAGGGGATGCAAATAATTTGTCCGCGGTAGGAGGAGATCCGTTTGTGGTTGCGATGCCTGGGGAATACGAAGTGAAAGACGTGTTTGTGTATGCGAGTCAGGTTGGGGAAACGTGCGTGTTTCGTATTGAGTCGGAAGGACTTCACATTGCACATTTAGGATCGCTCAATCGTGAGTTGACTGACAAGGAACTCGAACAGCTCGGCACGATTGATATTTTGATGATTCCCGTTGGAGGTGGCCGTGTGCTCTCCCCAAAACTTGCTTCTGTCGTGATCGCGCAAATAGAACCACGCGTCGTGATTCCAATGACACACAGCATTGCAAATATGAAAGAAAAATTTGCAACGGCTGATGATTTCTGCAAAGCACTTGGGACCTGCCGTCGTGAAACATCGAACAAGTACAAGGTGTCGAGAAAAGATTTGCCGGAAGAAGACATGATGATTATGGAACTGACAAGAGCATGAGCCTATGCCCCCCACAACCCACCATCTCAAACATCGCGATCGTGTCGCGTTTATCACCTGTACCTCTCTCGCTCTGCTCATTGTGGTTGGGATGTGGATTTGGTCAATGATGTCTGTTGTGAGCAGTGGTGTTGTCGGGACAAAAGCGTTGTTGTCTGATCTAGGCGAAACAGCGAGTTCGGCTCGACAACAGGTTGCGCCAGAAGAAGAATCTGTTCAGGCGGTCAAGAATGGGTTGAAGGAGTTGATTGGCCCAAAGATTGCAGAGCTGGAGCAAAAGCAAGAGATTATTGGAGCGATGGCAGAGAAGATAAAAGAAGGTTTAGAGGTCACTGAGTAACTATTTATTATGGCGAAGACACAGAAAAACGAGCGAGATCCGGAAGACAATCTGTTGGGGCATGTTGATCCTCGTTCGATTGTTGAGGAAATGAACACATCGTATCTTGATTACGCAATGTCCGTGATTGTTGGACGTGCACTCCCCGACGTTCGCGACGGATTGAAGCCGGTGCATCGTCGCATTTTGTATTCCATGTGGCAGACAGGGTTGCGTTCGAGCGCGAAATTCAAAAAGTGCGCGACCGTGGTTGGAGATGTGCTTGGAAAATATCACCCGCACGGTGACTCAGCGGTGTATGAATCGCTTGTGCGTATGGCGCAAGATTTTTCTTTGCGCGATCCACTTGTGCGAGGGCAAGGGAATTTCGGTTCGCTCGATGGTGATCGCGCGGCGGCGTATCGGTACACGGAAGCGAAATTATCGGAAATTTCTGAAACGCTTCTTTTGGATATTGAAAAAGATACGGTCGATTTTATTCCAAACTTTGATGGTTCTCACAAAGAGCCAAAAGTCCTTCCAGCAAAATTGCCAAACTTGCTTATCAACGGCACGGTCGGAATCGCGGTCGGTATGGCTTCGAACCTTCCTCCACATAATTTGGGAGAGGTTTGTGATGCTGTTTTGCATCTCATCGAGAATCCTGATGCGGCCATTGAAGATCTCACGCAGTTTGTGAAAGGTCCCGATTTTCCAACAGGGGCGATTGTGTATGGAGCGAAGGATTTGAAACAGGCGTATGCAACAGGTAAGGGGGGAATTGTCGTTCGTGCCAAGACAGAAATTGTTGAGGATAAAAAAGGAAATTTTGTTATTCTCGTGCATGAGATTCCGTATCAGGTGAACAAATCAACGCTTATTGAACGTATTGCGGATAATGTTCGCGATAAAAAAATTGAAGGAATTCGAGATTTGCGTGATGAATCGAATAAAGACGGAGTGCGCATCGTGATCGAACTGAAGAAGGACGCCTATCCGAAAAAAGTTCTGAACCGTTTGTATCAAACGACACAGTTGCAGGAGAGTTTTCATTACAACATGCTTGCGCTCATTGATGGAATTCAACCACGCGTCATGAATTTAAAAATGATTCTTGATGAGTATTTGAAACATCGTCGCGAAGTCGTAAAACGCCGGACGCAATTTGAACTCACAAGAGCACAAGAACGCGCACATATTTTGGAAGGATTGAGAATTGCTCTTGAAAGCATCGACAAGATCATTGCGATGATCAAGAAGTCGAGTGATAAAGAGGAGGCGCGTGTCAATTTGATGAAAGGATTTAAGCTGTCTGAAATTCAGGCGGTCGCGATTTTGGAAATGCGCTTGCAACAGCTTGCGAACCTCGAGCGATTGAAGATTGAGCAAGAGTACGAGGAAAAAATGAAGATCATCAAAGAACTCGAGTCGATTCTGAAGTCGGAAAAGAAAATGCTGAGCGTGATTGCCGTTGAAGTGAAAGAATTAAAAGAGCGTTTTGCAACGCCTCGTCGTACACAAATTGTTGTTGGGGGAGTGAAGGAGTTTTCGATGGAAGATGTGATTCCAGATTCTGAAACGATCGTGATGATTACACGTGATGGGTATATTAAACGCATGCCGCCAGAAACATTCAAGATTCAAAATCGTGGTGGAAAAGGGGTGTCAGGTATTACAACCAAAGAAGAAGATGTCATCGAACAGGTGTTTACCACGACGACCCATAAAGATTTATTGTTTTTCACCAGCCGTGGACGCGTGTTTCAGATGAAGGCATACGATGTCCCAGAATCGAGCCGTACCGCGAAGGGTCAGGCGCTCGTCAATTTCTTGTCTCTTTCACCGGGCGAAAATGTCACCGCGACGCTTTCGATGGAAGACATGGAATCGTATAAACACTTACTCATGGTGACAACAAAAGGAACGATTAAGAAAACGGATCTCACCGAGTTTGAAAATGTCCGTTCAAATGGTCTCATTGCCATCAAACTGAAAGACAACGACAATTTGCAGTGGGTGCGTCCAACGACAGGGAAGGACGAAATCATGCTTGTGTCCGAAGGCGGGCAGGCCATTCGTTTTTCTGAAAAGACCGTTCGTCCAATGGGACGTACTGCCGCAGGCGTTCGTGGCATGAAACTGAAAGGATCTGACATGATTATTGGAATGGACGTGATCGAAGACGGAACTGCGAAAAAGTCTGGACTCCTTCATCTCCTTATTGTGATGCACAACGGATATGGGAAACGGTCAGACGTTACCGAGTATAAATTGCAAGGACGTGGAGGATCTGGAATAAAAACAGCGAATATCACGAAGAAAACAGGCCAAATCGTCGCCGCATTCATCATGAATGCCAAAGACGACCGCGACCTGCTTGTGGTCTCTGGTGCTGGCCAAGTCGTTCGCTCCTCGCTCGTGTCCATCTCGGTGCTCGGCCGCGCCACGCAAGGCGTACGCATCATGCGTTTCAAAAAAGAAAACGATACCGTTGCGACATCCGTTATCGTATGATACAAAAGTCACAGGGAAACCTGTGACTTTTCTTGTATGGTTGCCGTCATTCACGCCCCACTCAATAAGGAAATCATGATCAATCGCCTTGGTCTTTTGTTTGATATTGGCGAGGTACAGGAAATTTCGTTTGCCCATGGTGGGTATATGTCTCAAAATTTTCGTATCGATACGTCCAGCGGGGCGTATTTTTTGAAACAGTATCGCAATCGCATCAGTACCGTGTTGCATGAAATAAAACATGCGGAACGTTACTTTGCTTCCCATGGTTTACCTGTCATCGTACCGGTTGCCGATCGATATGGTCGTCCATCATTTTGGCTTGACGGTCATTGGTTTAGTTTGTTTCCGTTTATCGATGGTTCGGCTCCAATATTTGGACAGCTGACGAACGCGATTGTTCGATCACAAGGACAAATGCTTGGTCGATTTCACGAAGCTGGTCGAAAGTTTGAACATTGGCATTTTCAACCACTCCGACTTTGGGATAAAGATAAATTTTTCATGGAGTTTGTGGAATTGGAACAAGAACTGTTGTCGCGTTCATCTCGCTCCGTGTTTGAAAATCGTATTTTAGATGTTTTGAGATTGAAAGCAAAAATTGTGCGGGCGAACACATTGCTTCCTCATCATTTGCCGCTTTCGTACGACGGTCTTCTTCATGGAGATTTTATTTATCAAAACACATTCATGAATGAAAAAGATGAGGTGACCCATGTCTTTGATTTGGAAAAAACATGTATTGGACCTCGCGCGTATGAATTGGCACGCAGTTTGCTCGTGACATGTTTTGATGATGGGTGGGAGGAGAAAAATTTTGATTTGGCACGAACGTTTTTAGAAGGATATCGCAAAAAGCAAGGAATGACGTATGAGGAGTTTGAACGTGGAGTTAAGATGTACATGATCAACGTCACACACATGACATGGATCGAAGCAAAATTTGTCATGTATCAAGATGAGGACCATTTGCCGTTGTATGAACGACACGCGCGACGTATTGAACAGATCGGAAAAAGTTCTGAAGGATTTTGTGAACGTATTTATCGATAAAAATAGTCTCGTCGTGCGACGAGACTAGTAGACCTGAACTGGGTTATGCAGGACCGCGACTCCTTCTCGCAAGTACCACGCTAAGTTGGTCGTGGTGTGATTGCAAATCGCCATGTTGCGACGTTCTGCAAATCGTCCGAGAACAACGTACTGTGCAGCGGTCGCGAGCGTACGCTGATGTTGCTCGCGCACAGTGAACGATCCAATGCGGCGATACATCGCGAGTCGGGCAATGTTTTCAGAAACAATGTGCCCTGCGTACGTTTTGTTTTGTTGGATCATGGCTACGGCGAGCCGTTCTTCGGAGAGCAGGTCCTTGACGACATCTGTCATGAACGAGACGGTCCATCCGAGATCGGATACGGATTCTCGAATCAGGGAGACCGATCGATTGAGTCGTTCGAGAAATTCCGCTCGCGAGCACTTCGTTGCTTTGCACAAGGCAGGATCATCTGCTTCGTGATCAGCGACGAGGAACTCAACTTGCATGTTTGGAACGAGATCACGAATTGAACGAAGAAAGACCATGTGTCGCTTTGCGAGCAATGGAACACCGTCTCCAAGCCCTTTGAACGTGTACCGACCGAACAGGTGATCGTAGTCAGGACAGGTCGGGGCAAGGACATGAAGTGGACCAGCCAGCATCATGTATCCGAGACGAAAGGCGACTCGGCGGCTTTGGCTATATGGACCACAACGAGCAAGAAGGTCGGGGAGCACACGCACAGCTTCCTCGACCTTCCCTTCGGAAAGATGGCGCTTGTGCGCCTCTTGGAAAAGCGCGGTTCGCACCCTTCCAAAGTCGATGACATTGTGCACGTGATTCTCCTTCAACCATGGTTAGAGTTCTCCGAGAGGGTGATGTTCGTTGTGGGGGGGGGTTTGCGAGGACACGAAGAGGAAGTGTGGCGGGGAATTGGTTGCAGCTATAGAAAACCATGCAGGGCTGAGAAAGTCAAGACGACTTGTGATGGTTTTGATATACTACAGTCAATTATGTCCACTCTCGTTGAACGTTTAGAACAGCAAGAGCAGTATCGCGCTCGACCGGAGGTGAGGGTTTTGCGTTCGATGCGATCTTTGGAGCTGCTCCATCGCATTTCATTTACAAAGCCT
>CAYYFM010000058.1:0-2786 GCA_964471375.1 uncultured Gammaproteobacteria bacterium | reverse complement strand
CGTGGAGGAGGTGTTGCATGATGTGTGATGTCTGATTACAGTAAACAGGTATGACTATCAATCTTGTAGGGAAAGGGATTTTGCTCACTCCTGCTATTAAGGCGTATGTGGAAGAAAAGATGGAAACGCTAAATAAGTTCATGGATGGTATTGAGCAAATGGATGTAGAAGTTGGGATGAATTCCCACCATCATCAAAAAGGAGATGTGTTTCTTTGTCGTGTGAATGTGGTGATCGGTGGAGAGGTCATTCGCGTGGAGCGAGAAGAAGTGGACATCTACAAGGCAATCGACAAAGTTCGTGATCATCTGCGCGAAACCTTGGCACAGGCCAAAAAACGTGAGGCAGATATGCGCCAACGAGCAATATAAAGAAGGGCTAGTACTCCACTAACTTAGTTCTGTCCTGTAGTTAAACTTCTTTCTTGCATCGGTCGTGGTGAACTTCCATTGGATTTTGGATCGTACGGCATTCCGTACTTCTTCCCACTGATACATCTTTTCATCGAGCCGCTCCTCCATGGCTATCCGTTCATTGATGCACTGACGACCGAGAATCGAAAGCTCAATCTCCGCCATGTTCAACCACGAAGCGTGTTTTGGCGTGTAATGAAATGCGATACGAGAGAGTAATCGTTCGGCCTCTCCTTTTGAAAATGCTTCGTAGAACGATGACGGAAAATGCGTATTTAAATTGTCGCACACGAGATGAATGCGTGTTGCGTGTGGATATTTTTCATCAAGAACATATTTCATGAACTCCGCAAAGTCTTTTTTTGTCCGTCGTTTTGTCACACGGCAATAGCGTAGGCCTTCTTGTGGAGCCACAGCCAGAAAGACGTTGCGCGTCCCATTCCGTTTGTATTCATAGTCGCTTCGTCTTGGCGTCCCATTCATCATCGGAAGCGGTGTCCGCGTCTCTTTGAGTAGTTGTTTTGATTTCTCATCCATGCAGATGAGCGGTTCATTTGGATTGGGTTTTTGTGCGTAGAGATCGAGCAACGCTTCCATGCATTCGATGAATTCCGGCGTGACCTTCGGAATGCACCACATTTTTTTCCACCCACGGCTTCAGGCCGCGTTTTTGCAATCGTTTGAGGATGGCGACCGAAGAAATGCGCTTGACCTGCTTGCTTGAAATCAACTCGTCTCGCAAGAGCTCCAGCGTCCACCTTGTTCGTCCTTTTGGCGGATCGCTGCAAACAATAGCGACCAGATGCGCCTCAACTTTGTCTGTGATGATGGGAGGTTGACCGGGACGCGGAAGATCAAAGAGCGCTCGTTCAAGGCCACCCGCCTCATATCGTGCACGAATGCGACCGACCGTCTTTGCACAAACGAATGTTTCTCGAGCGATAGGAGTATCACCATATCCTTCGTTCAATTTGAGGAGAATTCTGGCACGATTCAAGACACGTGCTTTTTCTGTCCCTTTCTTCTGCATGGCTCGCAAACCGAGACGTTCGGGTATACTCAAAAATCCTGTGGTCATATACCGACAGGATACCATATTGAACAGAACTAAGTTAGTGGAGTACTAGCTTATCAAGCTGTTCACGGGTTAATGTTTGAGGAGAACGCCAAGAAAATGCCTCGTGTGGTTCAGAAAGCTCTGCGGATCCGGTTCCAGGATCCTCTTGACTACGTATATGTTGATTGGGTGGTTGAAGTATCTTGTCGAGAGTCTTACAGCCTTCTGCCGTCGCAGCAGTCCCAGCTACACCAAGAATTCCCTTTAAGAAAGAACGTCGTTCCATAGAAATATGCTCTCTAAATTACTCTTCGGGTCGTCTTGGGTCAAACGAAAAAGATTAAAAATCAGGCGAAATTGACTTCGCCTCAATCCAATCCCCCCTCTCATCGGTTGACGCCCGGCTGACATTTGTGAGTTAGTTTACGATTTCACTTGATCGGACAAGATAATCCTCGTTGTACGTTTTTTTCTGTTCCTCTCGGTTGCATGATTTATGGTTTGACCGTGGGAATATTTACAAACGGCAAGGTCGTCCCTGGAATCATCGTGCTTGGAAGCTTTCCATCCCACTTTTGAACCGCCGCCAACTGCACTTCTAACGCCTTTAAGGAAACATACTTCTCGTTATTGGCCGCGTCTGATTGCAATTTGATGGCTGTAGCCTCAGCTTGCGCTTGTGCGACGCGTTGTTCTGCTTGGATTTTAGCTGTTTTAAGTTCGTTTTCGGCTCGTTTTGCATCTTGTTCTGCTACTTGCTTGCGTTCTATGGCCGCCTCGAATGCGGGAGAGAAGGTTTCGTTCACCATGACGTATTGAGTGATAATAACGTGGCTAGAAGCAACGGAGGCGCGCACGGCCGCCTCAATTTCGCTCTGGACGATCGCGCGGCGCGCTAAAATCTCTTCTGCGGTATACCTAGCAATTATTTGCTTTATCGCCGCTTCCAACGAAGGTCGAATCACTTTCTCATCGACATTCGTTCCAATGTCTTGATAAATGTTCCCCACCTCTTTCGCGTTCAATTGATAGAGAAGAGCGCTTTCAATTTGCACCACCTGCAGATCTTTTGAGTAAGATTCGGAGGCGGTAATCGTGAGCTTATTTGTTTGAATATTCATCTTCATCACTTGATGCATAAGAGGAATGATGAGATGCAATCCCGGTTCAAACACTTTTCCTTCGAAAGCTCCCCAACGAAGCAATACTCCACGCTGACCCGCGCTTACCGTGATGAAAGGATTGAGAATAAGCAAAGTGACAACGGCCAAGAAAACGGACAAACCAATAAGGATTTTAGGCATAGTTCTTTTGAT
>CAYYFM010000057.1:0-6643 GCA_964471375.1 uncultured Gammaproteobacteria bacterium | reverse complement strand
TGATTGAGGGATGTTGTTTTGTTCAAAGGCAAAGAGAAGGTGTTTGCTGAGCTTTCCAAAGTGTTTTACATCTTCGAGAGTCATTTCCTCTGATAACACGAGAGGTTCAAGATCTTTGGGGTGAGTTTTATTGTATTTCTTAGCAAGAAGAGCGAGTTGGTCGGTGAGATTATCAACATAGCTCCCAACCTTAGGAGAAAGGTCTGCTTTGCGCATGTGGGAGACTTGAGAGTCGAGATGAGGGGAGGAGTCGTGGAAGCGGGAAGAGTCTGGCATATAGGAGAGTCATGTCACAATAAACTTTATAATATCATTAGAGATCACCTCATCAAAATTTGATGTATCAACAACGACTGTGCGACCACGGATAGGGAGTGGAAGAAATGTTTTATTAAAAAACCGTTTGTCGAATTCTGCAAGAACTTCTTCAAGCGCATCGTTATGGCCAGGATGGCGTGCGGTGTTTGATCGAAAGATAAATCGCTCTCGAGCGATATGTGGATTTGCAGTCAACCAAATCTGCACAAGGTCAGATCCATGGCGCTTTGTAAACTCGTGTAACCAATCCGCATCAGATAACCAAAGGAACGTTGCGTCTGCGATGACAGAGTCTCCTCGTTGCAAATGTAAATCAATACAATCACGAAAAACAGAAAACGCCACGCGACCAATTTGCTTCGACCATGCACGATCGCGGTATCCGACCAAGTCAAACAACGCCTCCTTTATCTCATCAAGCGAAACACGCGCAAACCCCGTTTCTTTTGCAATCATCGATGAGATCGTTGATTTACCTGTCGCGAGCGATCCTCCCACCACGATGAGTTTCATAAATTTTTTCTGCAATACGAAATTCTTCTGGGGTATTCACTCCAATCGATTCCTCAGGACGAATTTCTGATCCAGCGATTTCGTGTCCTTGTGTCACAGCGAGTTCCACAAGATCGGTAAGATAATATTCTCCTTTTGCATTCAAATTTTTAAGCTGCGAAATATTTTCCCACAACCATTTCGCGTCAAAGCAAAACAATGCTGGATTCACTTCACGAATTTGCTGCTCGGATTCCATAGCATCCTTGTACTCTCGAATTCCCATAATGTGGCCATGTCCATCACGCAACACGCGTCCCCAATGCAGAAAAATTCCGTACCAATCATCAAACGACGGGACGACCGTTGTCATCATTGTAAGTACTGTCTTTCGATCCGCATGAATTTTTGTGAGACGTCGAAGCGCGTCAGGTGACACAAACGGATGATCGCCATACAAAACAATTACTGCGTCTGTTTCACCGACCGCATCTTTTGCGCACATGACCGCATGCCCCGTTCCGAGTGGTTCCTCTTGAATCGCATAGTGGCATGTTTCCCCAAACGTCTCGCACACCCCTGTTCCATCTGGATTCACAACGACAACAGGAATACCATCTACTCCTGATTCGGAAATGGATTCGATCAGATGTTGCAAGATCGG
Source organism: uncultured Gammaproteobacteria bacterium (assembly GCA_964471375.1). Classification (GTDB taxonomy): domain Bacteria; phylum Patescibacteriota; class Patescibacteriia; order UBA9934; family GWF2-40-263; genus YC12-FULL-57-11. The sequence continues at coordinate 5,169 of CAYYFM010000057.1, read as the reverse complement.
CTTGTTTGCAAGCGGTAACAATACCTTCGGTTTATCCGATCCCATTCGCGTTCCTTTTCCCGCAGCTAAAATGACTGTTCTAAAATTCATATCCCAGACAGTTTACCCCCCGAACATCATCCAAGCAACCCCTATCACAAACCCAAATGTAACAGCAAAACCATACTTTAAAATGGTACAGATAAAACATTTTTCATCGTCCATAAGACAGTAAAGCCTTTTAGTCGAATTGAGTTAATTTTTCAGACTTTAGACGAAAACTTTGTTTTTTTGCAATGAGTGAAATGATTTTTTGTAAACAAAACGCCGTTGCAATCACCACGATTGCGTACATAACCCCTGTTCGTTGAATACTTAAAATAGACTCTTGTTTTTCGAGAGAGAGCAACATGACGTTCACCGCCGTAAATAACATGACAAGCTGTAGGGTTGAAACCGATGTTTGTGTAGCCTTTTCCTGAATACCATCAAAAATGACAATGGTTGCATTCAGATAGTTTTGTGTCATATCCCACAGATAACGAATATACTCGTGTGTATCGAGAAGTGTTTCAAATTTATAGACGAGAAGCCCGTCGAGATAGGTATCAATCTTTTGTGCAGACGCAACTTTCTGTCTCGTTCTGACATAGGCACCCATCTGATCAATACGTGCATCAATAAGATTGATCGTTTTTTGATAATCAGCAAGTTGGTTTCTATACCGTTCTGTCTGTGAACCAGTAATTTTTGGCTGTTCCTTAATCTTTGCGATGTTTTCCCAAAGTTGTCGGTGAATACCGAGATATTTATGGAGTTGTGTTTTAAACTCACGAAAAAAGATTTCCGCTTCAATAATTCCTCGCGCGAGACGTTTTGGAGCATTATTAATAACAACAATCTCATGACCACGGTACACATCTATTTTATTTGAAGAAACAACAGAATGTTTTGTATATTTAAACGTTGAAAAAATTTTTTCCACATCCTTTTCACCTGCATTCTCGACCGTAATAATGAATGGAAAAATCGATTTTATTCCAGCAAGTTCCTTTGGAACCGGAGCGCCTTTTGCAAATAAAATAGAAAATGCGTTTGAAAGTTTGTTCTCGAAATAATCCTTGATATCAACGATGTCTTTTGTGAAGTTCGTATATGGCTTTTCGAGAACGATAAGACCATCTTCATATATACGACAGGTAACTCCCTCTTTTGAAGTAAAAAGAATAAACTCGAGTGGACCGATCTCGCGAGTCAGTTCCTTCACATGGAGCGCAGAGACCGCCTTACGCGCGACGCCCATAGACTTTGCATCTTCCGATTCACCTGAGAGGTATGGATCAAATTTTCCCTCATTGAGCAAATTCCAAATCTCTGTGAGATGCAACGTTGTGCGCTGAAACCATCCGCCTATATAAATAGTTTGAATTTCCATATCCTCCATTGATAATTGGTCCTATTTTACCAGAATTTCTAATAACAAAAAACACCCCGTCAATGACGCGGTGTCTTTGTAAAGAATCTCATGGTCCTGGCGCCCACCTACTCTCGCGCAATCGCACTACCATCGGCCCCATGCGGCTTAACTGCTGTGTTCGGGATGGGAACAGGTGTGACCCGTTGGGAACTGGCACCAAGACGATGAGATTCTTTTTTCAACTAGGATCCAAACGATCTGTTCTGACAGTGGTTGTAGAGTTCGACTTATTAGTACCACTCCGCTACACGTGTTACCACGCTTCGACGTATGGCCTATCAACCTGCTCGTCTCGCAGGAGTCTGATAACGAAGACTTATCTTAGGGTCGGCTTCGTGCTTAGATGCTTTCAGCGCTTATCCGAACCGAACACCGCTACCCGGCGATGCCCTTGGCAGGACAACCGGTACACAGGAGGTTCGTGCTTCTCGGTCCTCTCGTACTAGAGAAGCATCCCTTCAATCTTCTAACGCCCATGGTAGATAGGAGACCGACATTCTGTTACTTGCAAACCGCTTCAAAATTCTGAATTTCGCTCTGCGGTGCCCTGGACATTTCTGCCAGGATCTACATGTCGCCATGTAGTTCGGGCTATATCTTGTCCGACGCTTTGTCGGACTCTGGCATATAGTCTCTGAGGGTTCTAAATGTGATGAAGTTTTTTGCGGTACCGTCCGTTCTGATTCATCCGATATGCCATCTTAAGAAGTGCACGCGCTCCTATCTTGTCCAGATGATAACCATCGGCCATCTTCTGCACAATTGTTGCAAACAATGAGAAGTCTTTTGCCTTCTCCGTCTGAAGCAGATGATTTCGGAAAAACGGGATAACCTTTTTTAGGAGATCGTCCCTGTCACGAACGATGTATACATACGTCGTATCCCATGGATTTTTGGCATGATTTGCCTTCACATATCCACAACCAAGACTTGGAACAAGTGCATCAAGCACCGCTCGGCTCGTCACACGCTGGCTAACATGAAATTCAGGAATAAACTTCACGCCAACCTTCATGCGAGGATCTTGATATATGGCAATATGGAAGCTTCCTTCGCCATCCACGAAGCCAACGATGTAATCCGCTGATAACTTTTTCATATCTAGTCTTCCCTGCTGATTATCTGCACTCAACACATTTTCACGCTTCCTTTGCATCAATTTTATCACGTAGTGTGAGATTCTCCAACCTCCCATTCTCCAAGGGAGACACCAGACCTTCCAGCATTTAGCCAGATTTTTGGACAGCACGGTCGTCTGGCCGCTTTGACCAGAGATATTTTTATTCGAATTGATTCTAACAGTCAGGTAACGTCGATATCTTTACTGTCTCACGACGTTCTGAACCCAGCTCACGTACCGCTTTAATTGGCGAACAGCCAAACCCTTGGGAGCTTCTTCACCCCCAGGATGCGATGAGCCGACATCGCTGTCGGATTCCATGTTTTCACATGGCGCAGACTATATCTTCATCTTGCCTCGGATTACGTCCACCTGTTATGAACTTCATCTCGATAGGAATGGCAAGCGTCGGCGTGTTACCCCTTCGTTGTTGGAGTCTTCCCTTTCGGGTCAGTCGTTACAGGGTCATGACATAATTTATATCGGAAACATGGGAGGACAAACGGTTCTACAAATCGATGCAGAATTCGTGTTCCATCTGTGGTGACACGAATCCGATAATACTGTTTATCTCGATTAAGTCGTCCTTCGATATGAAAGGTTTTCCACAACAATCTGATAAGCCGTTCTTGATCGGCAAATTGAAACTGTTGAGTGTTTAAGTAACAAGACGAACGGCTTTTACTTCCGTCATCCATATACCAAACAGCCAGTCCTAATGCGCTAAGTTCGATATCTTTAGGGATGATTTTTTTCGTCATTCGATAAAACCAATCGTGATATTTTGTTAGCACAGACATGCTTCTTGTTGTGAATCGATAGGCAATACGTTGACCGTTTCCAAGACGGCGTTTTGGTAAGGAGTGACTAATGGAAGCGAACACCTTATACTTCCAATCAACATATGCTCGTTGAGCATAGCAATGATTAATTTCAAGTAAGGCATTTCGATGACCTTGTCGACGAAGCGTTCCATCTCCAAGTAAGCTTCCTACCAAAACTTCATGTTGCAATTGTGTCAGACTTCCCACGGTATTGCCGCGTGAAAATGCTTGCATATGTATGCAATTTTACCACTTTTTCACGGACGGTTCCACCGTTATAAGCCGTAATTTTTTGTACAGGATCACTCCTGCAGCACCCCGATATGTCCTTTTGTTAGGAGGACGAGGTTAAGGTGCCAAACCGCATCGTCGCTGTGGACGCTTGGATGCGATCAGCCTGTTATCCCCGGAGTAGCTTTTATCCGATGAGCTTCCGCCGTCCTATTTCGTACGGTCGGATCACTAACTTCCGCTTTCGCGACTGCGCGACTTGTCGGTCTTGCAGTAAAGCTGGCTTCTGCGTTTGCACGTCCAGCGCGATTTCCATCCGCGCCAAGCCAACCTTTGTAAACGCCTCCGTTACCTTTTAGGCAATTGTGTTAACCATACCCTTGGAAGTTTATATCGCATGGAAGGTAACACGTACGGTTCAATGAGTGTGAGGAACTTTTCTACCGTCTCTGAGAGAAAGTAGAGTTGGTTTCCCATGTCTTGCGGACGTAAAATGGTTTGAATTCCATAGACGTCTTGCAAAGCCTTTCGTAATCGTTTCAGATCTTGCTCTGAAAAAGATTGCGTATTCATGAACACGGTTTTATGTACATTTGATTTAATGGATCCGTCATCCATAAACCAGACGGCAAGTGCGAGTGGCGTCAACCAACGATGGATGAGCCGAGGCACCTGCTTTTTCCCTTGCGCGTAAAACTGTTTTGCATAGAAACGAAATGCGGAATGACTCAATGTATTGAATCCGTACTTATCATACGTTTTCGCTACATCGCGAAATTTCACTTCTCGTGATCGTTGCTTCGGTGGAGTATTCGTCCACTCTTTAAACGACTCATAGAGCCAGTCAACATACAGACTCTGTTTGACCGAATGATCAAGTTTTAGTCGATATGTCTGACCTTTGTCTTGCGTTTCAAGATGACCATCTCCTAAAAGAGTTCCTATAAGGATTTCTTTTTGAACATCCGTCAGCTTGAGCAAAAGTTTTTTGCTTTCAATCTCTTTACTATGCATATGTATGATCCCTAAATAATTAGGGTCTTCAACTTTCGCTGAAGTTCAGACTGTATCACGCTCCTCAGATATTCTGAGGAGACCCGGCGTTCAGTCGTTGAGGGGTCTCTCCGAAAACTCGGAAGACTTCCCTGCTGATTGTCCTGCGTCCACGTTGAACCATGATGTTTGTTTCACGCAAATATGCGTCAACATCACTTTTCCAGGAGGTTCCAGCATATAGCCAGATTTAGCACTCCGACATTACTGTCGAAGGGCCCCACGGAGACTCAACTCTCTTGCGAGAGTCGGTAACGGCTGAGTCTCCCTTAAGGCACCCGCCCCAGGTAAACTACCCACCAGTTCCTGTCCCTGACACCGGATTCACGGCGTCTGGTTAGAATTCACATAACGCAAGGGTGGTGTCTCATTGGTGCCTTGCGGCTCCCACCTACACTGAACAAGCGGAATATAAATTCAAGAACAAGTTGTAGTAAAGCTTCACGGGGTCTTTTCGTCTAACCACGGGTAATGAGCATCTTCAC
>CAYYFM010000056.1:0-6048 GCA_964471375.1 uncultured Gammaproteobacteria bacterium | reverse complement strand
AAAAGAATGTCGACTAGACGTCGTTTGGCATTCTCACGAACTCGCATTTAACGAAACTTAGTAAAATATGCACAAATTAAATTCATTCATCGTGAAACTCACGATTTTTTCGTTAGTTCTCGGGATGTTCGTTTCCCTGCGCCCTACCATGGCGCAGGCCGTTGGTGGTCTCACCTCCATGAAGGATTTCATGTCTACCGCTCAAACCAATTTGAATGCTGATCACGAAATCATGTTCAACACCGTAAATGGAGTGGCTTCAGGACAAACAATCGTCGTTACATTTCCATCGGATTTCGATGGTTCCATTGCTGGTGGTGATGGAATACTTGAAGTAGGAGATGTTGATCTTATTAAAGATACAACTCAGGACGGGACATGTGAGGATCAAGCTGGTGCTGGTGAGGCACTTGTTGCATCAGGTGCGACTGCATCGCAATGGAATGTAGTATTTAGTGGAACTCAGCAGCGTACGCTTACTTTCACATCTGGTGGAGCATCTGCGACGTTCGCTGCAGCACATGAAGTTTGTATCGAGATTGGTGAGCAAGCTGATGGAACTACAAACAACTACAACGCATTGACCCCACCAGCCCCAAGCAATGCACAGTACAAAAACGCAACAACTACTGGAACGAAACTGATCAATGTTACCGCTGGAACAGCTGATTCTGGTACGCTTGCCGTCTCTATGACAGACTCGAGCACCGTCGTTCTTTCAGCGAGCGTTGATGCAACATTGACGTTTGATATTGATACATCAACATCTGACGGAAATTCTAACTCTCCCTATACTGTTGCTCTTGGAACCCTCGCTGCAGGAACGCTTACTACGTCCAATCAATCATCGATCAACTCAATTTTCTTTGATCTTGATACCAATGCATCTGGTGGTGCTCAGGTTGGTGTCCGAGGATTAAACGGAGGTTTACGTTCTCCATCAACAAATCCTCCGCGTACTTTCAATGTTCTCTCTGGAGGTGAAGCAAACTTTGCTGCTGGAACAGAAGGTGTTGGATTGTGTGTTGAATCAGTCGCAGCGACCACTGGGACGCTTAACAAAGGAGGAACATACGATAGCGACGGTCAAGCTTGCAGTTTGACAAATACTGGCACGCAAAGAATTGGTCAAATTAATACGACCTTTACACAGATTCTTTTCACAGCAGCACCTATGGCTGCTGGCCGTGGAGAAGTCCTTGTAAAAGCTTCGATTACAGCTACAACGCCAGCGGCAAATGACTACGCAGAAACCCTTACCTTTATTGCAACAGGCACCTTCTAACGCCTAATTCGTACATTCATATGTGGAGGAAATCATTATACGCTTTGCTGGTCGCCTTCGTGGTTGGTCCGCTCGTCGGATTGACCCCAGCTCGTGCGCTCACCGTTTCTCCGGTGAAATACGAGTTTGAAGTTGCCGCAGGCGACACGGTTACCGGATCGATCCGACTCATCAACGAAGGGTCGGCAACAGAAACTTTTTACATGGAAGCAATGGATTTTAAGGCATCTGATACATCTGGAAACCCAACATTTTTGGATCCAGGAGTAAGTAGCCGTTCCATGGCTTCTTGGATTAGGTTCACACAGAGTTCTGTAACTCTTCAACCTAATGGATTTGCAAATGTTAACTTTACCGTTGCCGTTCCAGCATCTGCCTCACCTGGAGGCTACTATTCTGCTGTTCTTGCAGGCACAGCGCCTCCAACAACAACGGGAAATGCCGTTGGTGCTGTCGCGAAGACTGGTTCGCTTCTCATCGTAACGGTCGCAGGACCAGTCGTTGAGAAAGCAACGCTTACAGGTTTTTCTTCTTCTGCCGCTTCTGGTGCATCTCTCCCAGTTGACTTCAGTGCAACGATCCTGAATTCGGGAACGGTTCATTTGAAACCAGCAGGAGTGATCCGCATTACGAACATGTGGGGAGGGACATCAGCAGTGATTCCAGTGAATGCAGATGGGGGTAATGTGCTTCCAGATTCTTCACGTGCATTTACTGCTTCCTGGTCGAAAGCCGATCTTGACGAAGACGCTTCTGAGCTTGCAAAAGAGTGGAAGAACTTCGGATTCGGTCCTTACACCGCAACTTTGATCATGAATTATGGCGCTGCCAACCAGGTTGTGTCTGCAACGACATCATTCTGGGTCATGCCATGGATGATGGTTGTCTTGTTCATTATCCTTCTCGTTGTCGCCGCACTTCTTGTCGTGCAGTACAACAAGTGGGTGGTGACACAGGCCATGAGTAAGAGGAGATAAGAAATGTTTTGTGTCGGAAAACAGGGACGGCTCGCAAGAGCCGTCCCTCCCGACACGGAACGCCACTCCCACCGACGCTAAAGCTTTGGTGGGTAAAAAAGTGGCTAGGAAATCCGGATTCCTAGGGACTTTAGTCCCGTCCGGCATATCATATGCTCCTTCGCTTGATGATTACCGCATGCATGGTTCTGACGTCGACTCTGTCGATGGTCGGAATCGTACACGCGGGGAGCATCACGAGTTTCACAGTCGAGGTGACTGATGGAAACGTTGGAGCTACCGCGGATCATACGGTGCAGTTTGTTACGCCAAGTGGCGTAGACTCGCCGGGGGATGTGATCGTGTTAACCTACGGGTCTGGAGCCGACCTGTCGGGAGTTAGTATTCCAAGCGACATCACATTAGCTGAAGATAACGATGGGGAATGTGATGGAGCGTTCACACAAAAATTACTTGCCATAGCGGCATCGGCAAATACTTGGGGGATTGATTTGTCTAGTCAAAACTTGACATTTACTCCGCCAACAAACGCATCTGCAGGAGAGATAACTGGCGGACGATGCGTTCAAATCACGATCGCAGGCGTTGGAAATCCTTCATCTGCCGGTTCAGTTCAGCTCGCAGTCGCCGGTCCATTTGGGGATAGTGGATACGGGGCGTTTTCCGTTTCAGACTCCAACCAAGTTTCTGTCACGGCGAGAGTTGGGACAGGAGGAGAGGCAGGGACCAATGATATTACGCCGTCCGACACAACTCCACCTGTTATTTACAACGTCGAAATATCAAACGTGTCTGAAACATCCGCGACTATTTCTTGGTTTACGGACGATTACGCGAACACACTTCTTGAGTGGGGAACTGATACGCAATATGCGCTCGGTCAGGTTTCTGACATTCAGCTGTTGCTTACACATTCAGAAACGATTACAGGCCTTGTCCCAGGTGTCACCTATTACGCTCGACTTACAAGTGCTGATTTTGTCGGAAACGCTGCGGTGTATGACTTGGTGACGTTTACAACAGCTGATGAAACAGCTCCGACGATCATTGACCCGCAAGTAACGCAGATTTCTACGACTTCCGCGACGATTCAGTGGCTCACTGATGAGCTGTCTGATTCTGTTGTGAAGTACGGGCTGACAGATGCGTACGAACTTGGAGAGGTTACAGACAGCGTCATGACGATCGACCACACATTGATTTTGTCAGAGCTTGAGTCTGGAACGACCTATTACTTTCTTGTTCACTCAATGGATGCAAATGGCAATGAGGGGTTGAGCGACGGAATGTCATTTCAAACCGAGTTCGACTACGCCCCGTCAAATGTAACACTACGCGTGACAGCAAGAGACGGAATGAACTCGCTTATCTGGACATTGCCAAGTGACGACGATCTTGCTGGTGTCCGTGTGATTTATCGCACAGATCGATATCCAGACGATCCATTTGATGGAGAGCTCCTGACAACCGATCTCGCAACATCATTTGACCACACAGGCCTGACAAACGGTATCACGTATTTCTACGGTGTCTTTGCCTACGACGTTGGCGGCAACATTGCGTCCGGCGCGCTGGCAAGCGGGACACCATCAGGCCTACTCGTAGCTGAAGTGCCTCCTGAATCTATTGAGTCACCATCACCGAGTCCAGAGGAATCAACCTACTTGGGGATACCTCAACCAACACTCAGTGTTGGAACTGGTCAGGCTAGTACAGAAGAAACCTTAGGGATAACTCAACCAACACTCAGTGTCGGAAGTTCGGCGCAAGTTTCTGTGTCTGTTGCTGTTGCTAACGGTTCGATTACTCTCTCTCCAGTTGCAGAGGATACGTATCGTGTGTTGTATGGGTTCCCGTTCATTTTCGGAGTGATGTTAGATGGTTCCTCTGTTGATTTGGAACGCGCAACGGTCACATTGAACGGTTCAACATACAATTTATCGAACATCACCGCTGTTTCTGATGGACAAGCAAGCAATTTCGTTTTTGGCCATATCGCTTCTATCGAAGCGCCATCTGTTGGTTTATATACAGTTGTCGTTACTGTTATGTATGCCAATGGCGTGGAACAAACGTTCACCTACACACTCGAAGTCATTTCCTTTGGACAGGTTTTCGAAATAATCGAAAATCAATCCGAGCGAATTGATGGGGTTCGACTCGGCCTGTACGAACAAACGTCTGAAGGATGGACGTTGTTCGATACGTCCCCATATGGTGAAAAAAACCCGCTCGTGAGTTCTGAAAACGAACATCTCGCGTGGTACGTTCCAAACGGAACGTATGATGTGCGTGGGTCGCGCGATGGATATCTCAACGTTCGAACGGGCGTCATAGACGTAACGGACAATATCATCGTTCCTTCCATTCGCATGTATCGAGTGCCTCAGTCCATAAGCGAGATTCTTGCATCTCCTCTTTCACTACAAGAGAAGATCACGGAAGTCTGGCAAGAAGTATCGGCTCTGTATCAAACCATTGTGCATTCAGTGATTGTAGAATCAGTGATGCCAGTCGTGATGGTCACAGCGGTAACAGCGACAGGTTTCAGTCTTTACTCGCTTGTCACTCTGTTTATCTACACAGGTTTGAAAGTTGTAACAACCTGTCCGAGAACCAAACGCGAGTGGGATGAACAGGAAATGCGACGCCAAAAACGTCGACGCAACCATCATGTTCTCTTGCGCATCTCCATCATTGCTTGTGCTGTTCTCATTTTTCTCAGACCAACCGTACTCAATATCGCTGTTTTCACAACGAGTGTCATGCTCACACTTCTAACAAAACGACTAGCCAAAGCGAGCACGATACACTAAGGTACCTGTACTTTTCCATCATCTGGCGGAATCTAGCCGACGATGGTGATAGCCCAGCCCATTTCGGGAATAAAGTGAGGACAACCCAAAACTATGGTTGATCTCCTGTCAAAACAAAAACAAAATGCTTCTGGAAGCGAGCCAATGGGACTCGTCGCCGTGTTTTTGTTTTTGACGTTGGCGTTTGGGCTCGTTGGTTTTTATATAGATTCCCCACGCGTGATCGCTGCATTGGATGTTCCACAACTTATTAGTTTTCAAGGAAAATTGACGAACCAAAATCGTATTACGGTTGCGGATGGCAATCAAAACATGAAATTCGGTATTTACACTGCGGCTTCTGGGGGAACTTGTTTGTGGAGCGCGAAGGATACGGATGCAAATACGACGACCATTGATTGTCCAAGCGATGCGCCGGGCGGATCGATCACTGTGTCTGTGACAGACGGTGTTTTCTACGTCTTGCTCGGTGACACAACTGGAAGCCAAAATGCGCTCCCAGATAATTTGTTTGATAATAACGCCACGCTTTACATCGGTGTCGCGATTGGCGTAGACGCAGAAATGACTCCACGTATTCGCTTGGCAAGCGCGCCGTTTTCGATGCAGTCAGGGAATGCCGACTTGCTTGATGCGTTTAATACGACGCAGACAGGAACCGCAACTTCTGTTCTCGTTTCTGACTCATCTGGAAATCTTGTCTTGACGGGTTCTGTCAAAACTGCGGCCGGACAGGGTATTACAACAAATGCAGCTGGGGCACTAAAACTTGGAACGGTCACTGCAACTTCTATCGACATGGGTGGTGCAGCCATAACAGCAATCAATCTTGCGACAGATGGAACAGGAGACACAGAAGTCGTACTCCCAAGCGGATCGATCTCTTCTGGAGAAATTTTTGATAATACGATCGATGGAAGTGATCTTGCAGATACGATCACGATCGATGGTTCGTTGCTCGCTTGGACTG
>CAYYFM010000055.1:0-11648 GCA_964471375.1 uncultured Gammaproteobacteria bacterium | reverse complement strand
CGTGCTTCCTCTTCACGAATCAAATCTAGCACGGCGTGAAATTCATCCGGAGCCCCATGCACATCTACAATTTCACCCGCGCGGATTGTGACGGAAAACGGAGCGTCCAAAACGCGCATGCGGAATTCTCGATCGCCGAATGCAAACAACGACACTTCCCCGTTCACACATGACAAATCTTTTGGTTCAGTAAACACCTCTCCGATCGGAAACTGTCCACCAATATTTTTCATTCCGGTGTAGTCCCCAATATTCAGTTTTGCATCTTCAAACCCGCCTTCATAAAGAAGGATGCCAGCCGGAGTCTCGACCTGAATCGTTTCTGCGACGTCGATCTTTTTTTTGAGTGAGTGTCCGACTGTTCGATAATAATTCGCGTCGTATTCTAATGCACACAGATACGTCGGAATTTCAGAAGAAGGAATGCGATCTAAATGTCCATACTCAATTACTTTTATTTTCAATTTGAACAACTCCACACGCAATCGAAATTCATTCAACCGAAAACTTCCGGACTGGATCAAAACGATAAAATCATTTTCTCCATGACTCATGAGTAACGCAAGTGCCTCATCGGTTGTCACAGATTCAAAATCGACAAACTGCGCAGACGGAATTGCCTCGCGGTATGCATCCGTAATCGTTCGTGCGAGTTCAGACTGTGTATCAAACAAAACAAACGCCCGATGAGATTCATCCAACTGGATCGATTGAGAAATCGTATTCTTGATGGACTGAGTCAGGTCTGTCATATTTTATGAGACTTCGACAGTAAACACTCTTTCTGCTCCTTCGTCCACCCCTTAATCTCCGTTTCTCGTTTTCGCGCTTCTGTCCCATTTTTCATTTTCTGAACCCAAACTAATTTCACTGGCCCTCGCCCCCGCACATATTTCGCTCCCGTCCCCAAATTATGTTTCAAAATCCGAGCCTCAACATCCAAGGCGATTCCCGTATACAAACTTCCATCTGTACAACGAACAATATAGACGTGCCACAGGTGAGGCATATAATTTTTTAACCCGAAATCTTTGCATCTGGAACAAACCGAACCGAGAGTGAATTCACACAGTGACGTGTATCTTTTTCTGTCATCTGTTCTCCTTCAAAGACATGACCGAGATGACCGTCGCATTTTCCACAAACGATTTCCGTACGCTGACCGTCTGCGTCTGGAACGCGACGTACTGAACCAAGAATATGATCATCAAAACTCGGCCAGCCACAGCCAGAATGAAATTTTGTTTCCGAAGAAAACAGCGGATTCTCACACCGCCGACAAACGTACGTTCCCACCGCGACTGTATCCGTATACTCCCCAACAAACGGAGCTTCCGTTCCTTTATGCACGATCACGCGTTCCTCTTCGGGAGTGAGTGAGTTCATACGATCGGATACTTCTTACTGTTTTTTTGCATCTTTGCTTGCACCGCCTCGCCAAGATCTATTCCCATCCGTTCCGCAAACTGAAGTGCATAGATAACCACATCAGCGAGTTCGTCTTTGATGTTTTCCTTACGAGACTCAATACGCACATCGATCTCGTCGTCTTTTACCCACTGAAAATGTTCCAAAAGCTCTGCGGCCTCGAGAGAAATGGAAATCGCGATCCCTTTCAAGTCTGTACGCCCATTTTTTTACCATCCTCGTGCATCAGAAAATGTACGGATCTCCTTAGTCAATTCACTGATAGAGTCAGACATATAACATCGATCATTTTTCCTTGACATTAGCACAAAAGAAGGATATATTAAATATGGAATTGCCTCGAATCTGAACTGTGGCGTTTATCGCCGCGTTCCCGTAAGGGATAGGATTCGGGGTTTTCTATTTTGGCCAAACTTGAACATGAATTTCACGATGCGCAATTATCCGACGGAACACATCATCGACCTGTGTGTCGTTGTGTACAGATCGGCAAATAATACTTGCGACATAGTCAGCTAACTGCAAAAGATTGTTGCTTTCCGATCGTTGTATTTTTACCTTCTTGATTACCCGAACGTTCGGATCTTTTTCAATTTTCGCCTTAAGATAACGCGCAATCCGTTGCTGAAATCCTTCTGAACTACTCTGATCAATCACGACGGTTGCATCTCGTAAGCGCAATTTTGCGTTTTCGAAAACCAATCCACATACATATTTATAAAATGAATCCTTCTGTCTGAAACCTGGTCCCCAAAGTTTCACAGGATCTTTATTAATTACAATTCCATAGTAGAAAAAATTGTATGGAGAAACCGCTTCAAGAAATTGTGTACGAACTCGGTTTGAATTTCTCTTAAAGTGAAACTCCTGTGACTCGGACCAACCGAGTGTGTGTTTCAACGACTGAATTCGTTGGTCGCAAGATATTGCTTCGTCCGCATCCTCAAACGCGACGAGCGATACGGCAAAATAACGGCTTGAACCGTTAAGAATCCGAAGTCCTGTATCACCTGATTCGTCAATAAAAACTAACATGCAAAAAGATCTTACTACTTATTATTGACAATTTCGTTATAACTGTTCAATCTTAGCCGCAAGAATAAAATCGTTTTCGGACAGACCGTTTACCGTGTGTGTCCAAAGTTCGAGAGTCACTTTATTGTAAAAGATGTGAATATCCGGATGATGATTTTCAGCGTTAGCTATTTTTGCAACGCTGTTGACGAAATCCATTGCTTGAACAAAATCGGCGAACTGAAAAGTGCGGCGAATCTTTTTATGGTCGACCACGTCCCAGGCGACGGTTAATTTCAGAAGCATTTCTGCGATGGCTTGTTCATTGAGCGATTGCGTTCCACCTTCGCAAGCGGTGCAGATTTTGGAAGTGAGGGAGGACATAGAGAGGATAAAGAATAAAGAATGAAACTCGAAGTTTGAAGGAAGGATTAAGAATGAACATTAAATAACGAAAGATAAAACACGGCGACGATCGCTGCTGTCTCTGCTCTAAGGACGCGTGGACCGAGACTTACTACATGATAACCTGCGCCGCGCATTTGATCCACCTCGTCGTCGGTCCAGCCGCCTTCAGGGCCGATGAAAAGACCTCGATTCATAGCCACTTTAGTGGCGTCAAGTCTGAACGGGACTAAAGTCCCTAAGAAGTGAGAACCACTTGGCTCGAACAAAATATTTGCGTTGTTCTGCTTTGCGTGGACGATTGATTCTTTCAGAGACATTGGATCGAATATCTCCGGAACGATTCCGCGACCACTTTGCTCTGCTGCCTCACGTGCAATTTTCTGGAGTCGATCAATTTTCAACCCAAGTTTCACCGTCCGCGCCGTGACAATCGGAACAATTTCTGCAACTCCACACTCGGTTGCCTTTTGAACCACGAGCTCAAAATTCTCGCGTTTCAACATGGCACAATAAAGGACAGCTCGCACAGAACTTTCGGTCAATACTTCGCGACGATCAAGAACATCGACAACGACCCCACTACGAGACGGGACTAAAGTCCCTGTGAACTTTGCATTCCTTGTGAACTTTGCATTCCCTGTGAACTTTGCATTCACTGTGAACTTTGCATTCCCTGTGAACTTTGCATTCCTAGGGACTTTAGTCCCGTCCAGTGCTGTAATCTGCACCGTCCCTTCCCTCCCTTTTCCATCACACAAAATAAACCGATCCCCAACATCCATCCGAAAAACATTCCGAATCTGATTCGTTGTCTCGCGGTCTGTGACGGTGAGTTGATCTGAGATGAGGTCGAGATTCAGGATGAAGCGATGAAGATGCATAACCAGAAGATTGTGAACGAAATGGTCGGGCCAGCGGGACTTGAACCCGCGGCCTCTTCTTTAGAAATATAACTGGTCGAGAGGGAAAGACCACTCTCGAACTGACCTACAACATCATACTGAACCTCGACAGCTATGCAAAGGCGGTTACGGGGTTGCAGGAACTTGTGGGTTGGAAGTCCACCGTACCCGCCTATGCAATCGCTCTGTAACGCAGTAAAATGGAGGAAATAAGCCAACAAACTCTATGCAACTCAAAGACAGTCAAACTGATGCGGCCAACCAACTCCGCAATCCACCGCCCGCATCCTCCCCAAAGCCCGCAGGAGGCGACGGCACCGTTGTCGTTACGCCGACAGGCCAACGCATCGAACTTGGCGAAAAGAACCGCCAAACGAAGGATATGCCTTCTAGCAAGACGTGACTTGAACAGGGGGAGTAGGGGGAGAAAAAAGAGCTATGAAAGACCTTGCAACACAAGAACAGTTTATTGAACTTCGGGCACAAGGCATGAGCTTTGCCGCCATTGCCGAACGTCTTGGCGTTGCAAAGTCCACCCTCATTGCGTGGAGTGAGAACTTGGAGATTGAGATTGCCAACCTTCGACAAATCCACGTCGAGGGCTTGCGGGAGAAATACCGCATGGGAGCAGAACGTCGGGTCGAGCTTTTCGGCAAGCAGCTTGATGCCGTCGAGAGTGAACTTGGGAAACGTGACCTTGCGGTTGTTCCGACCGAACGATTGTTTGACCTTCTTGTAAAACTCGGCAAGGAACTCAACATCACCGATGCACCCCTCCATTTGGGCAAAAGAGTGGACGGCCTCCATGTTGACCTCTCAAGCATGGTGACATGGGAGGCGTAGGTTACTAGATTATCTCTGACTTTTCGACCGTTACGCTACCAAAAGACGACCACCAAACGGCGGTCGTCTTTTGATTGTTTGATTTTTAGCCGACTTCTGACCGCCACAAAAACAGAAGCGCACCCGACGAGCGAGTGGCTTCCGCGAGACGCTTGGCGTCTCTGGTCGGCCACCCGCGCAGGTGCGCGAGAGAGCTATGAACGGTTCTTGGGCATGCGGTGCGCTTTCAACATCGCGCACCATTGCTTCCACGTCCTCCCCTCGCAACCCTTCATGGGGGGGCAGGTGAAGTCGTGGAAGGTGTGGGCACCAGCGGCCACCGAGGCACCGAGCTTGCGCATCTCCGCACGCCACCGAGCCGAACGAGGGAACCACTTGACCGCCGAACCATGGGGGAAGATATCCCACGGATACGTGCCATTGGCACGAAGGTACTGCTGCACTTCGATGTGCAGCGAGAGCTCGGCCTTTTTGGATTGACGAGTGTTCACGGTGCCTCCTTGGGCGAAAGCGCGAGACGGCGGGATGCCACCTCGGTCGAAAGAAACGACGTAGAAATATACCACAAAATAGGCCTTTTGTCAATGGCGACGGGGTTATTTTCGTGATAAAATGCCCGTATTCTATGCAAACATCCAAAGACCTCTACGATGCACTTGTGGCGTTTCATAGGCCAGACGAGGCCGACAAGGTGGACATCAAAACCTTGCGTTTCGTGCTCTATGCTCGGAAAAGTACCACCTCCGACGAACGGCAGGAGCGTTCCATCCCTGACCAAAAGAAGGATTGTTTGGATGCGGCCAAGCGGCTCGAAATACCCCCTGAAAACATCACTATCGTCGAAGAGAGCGAAAGTGCTAAGGAGCCAGACATCCGCATCCATTTCAAGCAGATGATAGAAGACATCAAGCGGGGAAAATACGATGCTATTTTGACGTGGCACCCCGACCGCCTCGCTCGCAATATGGCTGATGCGGGCAAAGTCATCGACCTCTTGGATAAGAAGATAATCAAGAACCTTTCATTTGCGACGTTTTCGTTTGAGGATACGCCAATGGGCAAAATGCTCCTCGGCATCTCCTTCGTGCTCTCCAAGCAGTACAGCGACCATTTGAGCGAGGTAGTGAAGCGCGGGCAGCGGCTCACGCTTGAAGAGGGCAAGAGTATCCACGTCGCCAAGCACGGCTACTACAAAGACCCCAACGGGTACTTGCGACCTGATGGGGAGTATTGGGTGCTTATCAAGCAGGCGTTCCAAATGCGAGCGGACAACAAGACGCAGGAAGAGGTCGCTGACTTTCTGAACAAGAGCCGCTACTCCCGTTATCCAACGGAAGGCAAGACACGGGCGCCCTATAAAGCAACAGTCAACAAAGTGTCCATCATGCTCCGCGACCCCACCTACGCGGGCGTACACATGTACGGAAACAGCATCATCAATTTGGTCGAACTGTTCGACTTCGAACCAGCCGTGTCGGTGGACACGTTTCTCGCCATCAACAAACTCTCCGACATCGGCGCGGCGTTCAAAATGGTCAAGCCGATGAAGAAGAAACAGTCCACGAAGGCGGACTTTTTGCGCGAAATGGTTACCTGTTCTTATTGCGCCAAGCCGATGCACTCTGGCATCACCACCAAGAACAAGGAGAAGCGAAACAAGGGCATCGACGGCATCTACTACTACCGTTGCGAAACAGAAGGATGTGAACGACCAAAGAAGTCTATCCGTGCGCGGGTGGTTTGGTTTTTCGTGCTCGACTTCTTGCAAACCCACCTATTCGCCACCAAAACGAACTACGAACGCTTTTGCGCTACCGTACAGACCGAAAGTGTTACTCACCGCGAAGCGATTGAAAGCCGCCTCATGAGTTTGCGCCGTGCGGCGACCGAGAACGAGAAAACCAAAGAGCGGGTCAAAGCCGTGCTCCTCAAAAATGACGACACGATGACCGAGTATTTCAAGGGCGACATGGCGAAGGTGGAAACGGAGGCGGTGGGTATCAAAAAAGAGATTGCGGAAAACGAAGCGTTGCTCGAAAAAGCGAAAGATGCGCCCATGACGTATGAAAACTTTCTCGAACTCTTCACGAACACCGCGAAAACATTGAAGGAAAGTGATGATATGGTGTATCGAGACCAAACTATCCGAATGTTCTTCTCGAACTTTGTTGTTGATACAGAAAAAGTCGCTAACTTTGGCCTCATGCCACCGTTCAGCGACTTCTTCGAATGTGGGGATTTCTTGAATGGTCGGGTTAGCGGGTCTCGAACCCACGACCTCCAGACCCCCAGCCTGGCGCTCTACCTACTGAGCTATAACCCGCCCAGTTATATTTCTAAAGCCTGGGTATGTCGGTGCCTTCAGCACAACGCCATACCCGTTGAAGCGTCTCGATGACAAATTGTTGTCATCTCGCTTCGCTTCAACCCCCAGGCAAGCGCGCTACCAATCCCGACGCTCCGCGATGCGGAGGTCGGGACCCCGACCTTCCCTTTGGGAAGCGTCGGGGCTGCGCCATGGCCCGATATAACGACTAGTGTAGGTGATCCGAAAAGATTATTCAAACATCGCTCCGAGGGATTTGATTGTGTTCTGACAAACTTCCTGATCCGCGTCACTTCGTTTGGAACACCAGTCGACTGCCTCATCTATCGACGCGTTGTGAAATACAAGCATTCCTGTCATGCCGCGAATACACGCATCCCGAAATCCGTCCGAAGATGCATCACAAACAAGAACAACTTCGTCCAACTGGTCATAGTTATCCTTCATAGCCTGTGAACCAACACCTTGAACACAGGTGGCCTGATAATCCCCTGCTCCACGACACCAGTTCATTGCTTTCGTATAGTCATGCATGTTCGTTTCAAGATACCAAACCGGCGCGTACAAATAACAATCCGTTCTTCCGAGCAAACCTTCCTCGCACGGAAAAAATGACTCGTTCTTTTTTCTCCACTCCGTCGGATGATATTCCTCCTCAGCAATAAAATTTTCCATCCAAACACCATTCACACAAACAGACGCATCAGATAATTCCTGACAAAGAGACAAAGCAACCGGCAAATCGTTTTCTGTATACGCCATAAGTCCGTGCCCAATGCCATGCACACACTCCCAGCCAGAAAACGTCGCTGTGTCTTTCTCATCGCAAAGCATTTTCATGAGACCGATCGGATCACTCGTTTGACCAAGTGCGGACTCAATCACGCCATGAATATACCCACCGTTGCACGACTCATCAGACGCATCGAGCGCAGACAAACCGTACTGATCAAATGCTTGATGCCCAAATTCATGCATCTGTTCATGACAGGTTTCGGCATTTTTCGTTGTGCGAGATATCTCCGTGATCTGATCTCGAATCTGAACAAGCGGGATGAATGTATTACCACAACCCGAAAAGATAAAAACTAACCATGTCATTGCGAGGAGAAACGACGAAGCAATCTTACCGTTAGATTGCTTCGTCGGTTGAGACCTCCTCGCAATGACATTTCTTGAATACATATCCGTATGATATCACAAAAATCCGACCTAACTTCAGATCGGATCTTGGTGCCCCTCGTTGAATGCACGAACCGCGAAACGTTTCTGCGAATGTTTTCGTTTGATTCGTTCACGGTGATGAGAGCTTGTCGAGCCCACCATGTCGTGGGAAAAAAACGGTGCGGTTGGAGTCGATCTGGTCCAGTCCAGAAGTCTGGAGGGCTCAAGATGTCGATCCCTAAAAAAGTGCATGTGTTCCGGGACTCGCCATTGAGCGAGAGGCCATTTAAGCGTAACACGCTCGTAAATCTTGGCAAGAGCAAATTTATTGAGTTTTCCACGACTCCTCCACACATTTATCCACTTATTTGTCCACAGCACAAAATGTGCTCAAGAATTTCTTGATCATTTGATTTGCTTCTGGAGACTCGCGTAACGACTCGCGCAATGCCAAAATCGTCTCCGCAGTAATTTTGTATTCCTGCGCGTAGTAATCGACACGAAACATCGTCCCTTCAATATCAAGCTCAGGATGAAACGTCAGAGCATAAAAAGGTTCGTTTGGAAAACTCCATGCTTGATTCCAACTAAGATCGGATGATGCAAGATGAACAGCTCCTTCTGGTAAAACAGTGAGGTGATCTTTGTGGCCTAGTTGCACATCAAACTGCTTTGGAAGAAATGCAAAAAGAGGATCCTGATCTCCAACTTCTGACTTTGTCACAACAAACGTCCCGACCTCTGCACGCGATTCATCATTTTCAACACGACCACCAAGAACATGTGTGAGAATCTGACCACCAAAACAGATCCCAAGTGTTGGAATACGTCGTCGTCGCGCCTCCTCAACAAATGGTTTAATTGCGCAAAGGATTTCTGGAATGTCGCCGCGTGAAATCAGATAATCTCCAGAACCTCCGAGTAGGAGAGCGTCTACATGATCGAGCAGATAAATAGTCAATTCTTGGCGAGTTGTATCAACGCGAACAAAATCTGATTCTGGACGATCGGAATATTTCAAAACAAGATCAAATTCATGCTGAGCAATTGTCTGATCTGGACGGAATTGTAAAAGTAATATTTTCATATGAGGGAAGCGAAAGTATAAAGGGAAGAAAAACTAGGCCCGAGTGTGGACCTAGAAGCGGACGGACAGTCCGACAGAACGGATCGAACCAATGTCGATCGCGAAGGCGTTGAGGTTACGGCCGACTTCGACGGTGAACTGCCCAACCTCGACGAGTTGTTCGATGAGTTTACGACGAACTTCCAACAGAGTAATCTCTCCTGAGAGAAATTGTGTCTGCAAGTCGTTTGGCATCTCATCTACTTCGGACACGATTGCGTCAACGTACTCCTTGCAGGCATAAGGCGAAGCCGGATACGACTTTGCCACTGTGAGAGTCGTACGACCATTGAGCACCAATTTGCACGTAGCTTCGGAGAACGTTTCGAGCGTGGAGCGAAGAGTAAGCATCGTGGGACCCCCCAAAAAAATCGAGCTCCCGCGGGATTGCGGTAGCTCGTTCACGTACAGGTTAAATGGCTTTGACCATGGTCACTGTGTGAGAGCTAACGCATCTGTATTCCAAATAAATGCAACAAAGCTGCGAAGAACGCAGGCTGCTGGCATGTGCTTGGAATAAGACTGTTGAGCTATCATACCTATTAAGGATACGGTGAGTACTTTTTGTCGTCAAATGTAGTTATCCACATGCTGCGAATATGGGACCTCTGCAACGAATGAATAAAAAATCGCCCGAGGATGGACGATGAGTTAGGGCTTTGGGCCACCGTTACGCTGTTTGCGTTGGTGCCACCAGCCGAGGTTTTCTAGTTGGCGCTCGAGAAGCATTTTTTCGAGCGCTTCTGATTGCCATGTTTTTTCTTCCAGAAAGATCGTTCCTGGATACAACATGGGAAGAATATCTTTCATTCCCTGTCGCAGTTTGTACACCGTGTGATTTTCGTCATCAAGAGCGTACTGCGCGGAGTAGTATCCACTGAACATCACAATCTGAAATTCGTACCAACGACCGTGCCAGTGAACAGCGAGTTGTTTCTTGCGATATTTTGGAGAGGTGTGTGGATTGGTCACGTCAGCCCCGACACCCGTTTCGACCGTCAGATTGTCACCATCTAACTTCACCTCTGCACCTGAAGCAACGAGAAACCATTGCAATTCCTCCGAAAGCGCAATGGCATCCTCTGTGGACTGCACGACGAACTTGAACCCACAACGGTCTTTCACGAGATACGGATCTTGTCCTTCTTTTGGTGCATTCAGTTGCTTGACCAATTTCACGACCGTCCGAAAACGGTCTTTTGGTCTCACATCAAACCGGAGAACGATTCCCTCTTTGGTAACGCGACATAAGCTGTTATGTTTGCGTTCAGCAAGCTTCGGAAAATCACCTGGCACATCGTAAGACACCCCTTTCACACGAAACATGTCTTGCGCATCGTGATAGGTGTAGATGTCGAGATCGCGTGTCACTCCAGAAAAAATTCTTCGTTGAAGCAGATCAATCATGCCACGCATGTCTTCTTCGACTCGATCCATTGAATCGATGCGTTCGAGCTGATACATCGCAACGGCAAGATCAGTCAAGCAGAGTGCTTCGAATCGTTGTTGAACAATGAGACGATCGTTCCCTGCGATATCAGCAAGCTCAAGCAAGTCGAGCGGATTTGATGTCGCGAATACGGAGCCAATCATGTGTAACTCGTCGTAAATCGGCCACGCGAGTTCTTTTGCGAGGAGAGCACGTCCATCACGTGCTTCCCGAACACGATTGGAAAGCAATTCCATATCCGCTGCTTCACATACTCGCAACGCCGCGAGACGTGTTCGAATCGCCTTGGGATCCCGTTCTCCTGTCCAATCCTTTCTCCATTCCAAAACCAGCTTCAACGATTCCATGGGTCTCCTGTGAATGAGCTTTTTGGAGCGTATCGGATTTGGAAGAAATGATCAAGTCTGTGACGTCGAAAGCACTGCATCGATTTCTTCGGCACTGAGGAGACGGCGAACCTGATCAATTTTTGTGACACAATCTGGATTCGTTTGGATAGACAGGTGCAAATCGCCTTTCACCTCCAAATGGAAACGTGCACGAGTACAATATTGCTGTAACCACAAGAGCGCTGCGTCGTGCTTGGCGGTTTTTTCCGAATCTGAATCCTGACGCATCATGAGAATGTTCTCAAGACTTGGATTCGGAAACGGCGGACCTATGTGCTCACGTTCAGCAATAGGAGTATTCGCCGCACGAATATCTGCACGAAATCGCTCACGTTCGGCTTCTGCTCGAGGATCCGTAGGCTTGTTGTTTGCCATGTAGTCTCCCATAAGAAAAGGTGGGCTCGTCACCCACCATTTACTCTACCTGATTTATATTCCTTCGCCAAATTGGAATCGATCGGTAATTTTTTCGTAAGAAAACAGTTCGTCGTCCTTGAAAAATCGTTTGACTTCTGTCACAGCGTTTTCAACGGAATCAGAGGCGTGAATCAAGTTCGATGGGACGTTCATGGAAAAATCTGCGCGGATCGTTCCTGCA
>CAYYFM010000054.1:0-14440 GCA_964471375.1 uncultured Gammaproteobacteria bacterium | reverse complement strand
TTTCCTTGAACTCCGCGATAGTGGTGTTGAGATCTCGCTCTACCCATCGAGCTTTCATGACAGACCAGAACTGATCTGTCGGCACGCCGAGCTCGATCACGATCCGTGCAAGCTCGTTGGCGTTGATGACGAGAAGAGCGTCGGTGATGGGACCGTAGCCCATCTTTTCGCGCACAACTGGGAAGCCTCCAAATTTTCCAATCACTACTCGTAAAGTCCAGTCGTTTTTAAATTCATCAGGATTTGGAAAGTGACCGAGTTTATCGATGAGTATCTGAAGTTCCCGCTCGACATTTTTCCACTCCCTCCAGTAATTGCGTTCATGTCGATTGAGCCTGTATCCAAGACGTTTGGCAACAACACAAAGTCCGTTGAATCGTTTTACGATCGCCATGTGCATTCCGCCTAGCTTGCGTGCACAAAGCTCTTTTCGTGTTGGGAAATGACCAAGCTCTGCCGTGATTTCATGTAGCTTTGAAGCGATGTCTTCAAATACCGTCCATGTCCCCTTTTGATGTACGATGACATTTTCTCCAAGACGTTCTCGCATGGCATGAAATCCGTCATAGTTGTTACTGATTGTCGATGACAGCCCTGAGTAACCAAGTTCACACAATTCATTTGGTGTAGGAAAATGCCCGATCATTTTTTTGATTTCGAGCAATTTCGCAATGACTTGATCAAGGTTTTGCCATGTCCCATGACGAACTTTTACCTGTGATACGTTCATCCGATCACGTATCACATGTGAGCCACCATGATATTTTTTCATCGCATGACTTAGTGAATTTTCTTTGAGTTTATCGAGATCCCTTGACGACGGAAATTTTTTGATCTCGACCATGATCTCTCGCAGACGTGGTTCTGCTGCCTCCCATGTCTGATACGGATTCTGTAGCTTTCCCATGCGCCTCCTTTGAAAGAACAGTGTGAGATCGTAACAAAAAAGGACAGTTTCGTCAACCGAGCTCAGCTCGATCTGTCACCGTCCAGTAGCGTACGAAACCGCTCCAGCGATCCCGTTTCCTTGAACTCCGCAATTGCCGCAGTGAGATCTCGTTCGATCCAGCGTCCCTTCATCGCGGACCAGAACGGATCCGTCGGCACGCCGAGCTCGATCACGATCTGGGCGAGATCGTTGGCGTGGGTGACGAGCGACTCGTCGGAGATTGGATCGAATCCCATTTTCTTACGCACTGCTGGGAAGCCGCCGTGATGATCGTTACAAGCAGCGGAAATTGAGGAGAGCCGATTGCTTTTCAGTTCTCGTTGTGTAGGAAACTTTCCATGGTGTTCTGAAACCCACAATTCAAGAGCCTCATACACATTTTTAATGTTCTGCCAGTAACCCTTTGGAAGAATTTTATGAACATTCGGCTCCCCCATTTTTTGAGCCACGTTTGCAAATCCACCATGGTACTTCGTGATGGCCATACTGACGGAAGATTTTCCAATACGTTGAAGATCAGCGTGTGTCGGAAATTTCTCGTAGTCGTTTTTGTATTTTGCGATGACAACAAGAACGTTCTCAAAGTCTTTCCAGTAGCCTGCTGTCTGTTGAAGAGCCTGCTCACCTAAACGTGAACGAACAGCTTCCACTCCATCATGATATTTAGAGATTGCATCGGACACACTCGAATAGCCGGCATTTTCAAGATCATTTCCTGATGGAAGTTTTCCGTGAACAATACGGTACTGCTCCATGACTCTTCGAACGTTCTCGAAGTCTTTCCAGTGGCCATCAGGGAGACGCACTTGTGGCTGCTGAAGACGCTGTCGTACTGCATTGAATCCATCATGATGCCTACTAATAGCGACTCCAAGCGCGGACATTCCTGCAAGATCAAGCGCTGGTTTTGTTGGGAACTCACCATCATGGGTTCGTTGCCATTCTACAATTGCATCGCGTACACACTCGAAATTTTCCCAGTGTTTATTCGGCAACCTCTTCTGTTTTTCACCAAGGAGTTCGCGTAGCGCACGAAATCCTTTGAAATGGGAGATTACTGCATATCCAAGAGAACTATTTCCAGTTTTTCCGAGTGATTTTTGGTTTGGAAATACTCCTCCATTTTTCGACCTCCAAATTTCTACCTCTTTCAATACATTGTCGATGTTCTGCCAATACCCTCGCAATTTTCGTTTTGTGGCCACAGGAGGACACATCGGCTCTGAAGTCATGTTTCCTCCACAGTTTGAAAAGAACAGATGATATTAGTAACAAAAAAGGACAGCCTTGTCCAGCTATAACCTTTGACTTCTCCACTCTTGTCCAGTAATATAACTGTATTGGACAAAAAGAAGATATTTTGTCCAGTTGAATGATAATAATATGCTAAAAAACATCGTTTCTAACCAAAAACAGCAAAAAGAAGAACTTTTGCGACTTTCCTATGTCGTGAGAACAAACGAACCTTTTGCAAAAAAATGGCTTGATTCAAGTTTGATAAAAGTGGTTCTTGGACCGAGACGGGCTGGTAAGTCTGTCTTCGCTCTCCTTCTTTTGAAGGATCGTCCATTTATGTATTTTAATTTTGATGACGAAGCGCTGTTAAGTGCAGACGGAATAGCCACTGATAAATTAATGAAAGAATTACACGCAGCGTATGGAAAGATAAAAACGGTGCTTTTTGACGAAATTCAAAATCTACCGAACTGGGAATTGTTTGTGAACCGGTTACACCGTGAAGGTTACAATCTTGTTATCACTGGCTCAAATGCCCACTTGCTTTCGACAGAACTCGCGACGCATTTAACAGGCAGACACATGCCCATAGAAATTTTGCCGTTTGATTTTCATGAATTTCTGGTTGCGAAGAATTTTTTCATTGATGCAGAAACTCTTATTTTACCACAAAAGCGTGGTGAGCTATTGAATCTTATGGAAAGTTACCTTCTTCATGGAGGATTTCCTGAGATTGTTGTGAGTAATCTTGATGCAAAAAAATATCTTGAAGTTTTATTTGACTCTTTACTTTTTAAGGACGTCGTTAAACGACACAATGTAAGATTCTCAACTCAGATAGGAAATCTCGGGACACATCTCATTAATAATTTTGGCAATGCATATACCATACGAAAATTATTGGATGTTTTAAACTTGAAAAGCGTTTCTACAACTGAAAATTATATAAAATACATGGAAGAAGCATATCTTGTATTTTCCCTATTGCGATATTCGCCTAAGTCGGTACAACGGATAAAATCACCTCGGAAAATTTACGTTGTTGATAATGGGTTTATTGGCGCAAAAGCTATTCAGCATTCCCCCGATAAAGGCAGGCTCATGGAGAATCTCGTTTTTACCGAACTTCTAAAGCATGGGGTCAAAGCCAACAAGGATTTGTTTTATTATAAAACACGAAATGATCGCGAGGTTGATTTTCTTGTGAAAAAAGGAACAGAAGTTAGTGAGCTCATACAAGTTTGTTATGCCGTCGTAAATTTGCAAGTCGAACAAAGGGAGATAAAAGCCTTGGTTGAGGCAAGTGATGAGTTGGGAGTAAAAAAACTGACTGTGCTCACATGGGATGAAAAAAATGAAATAACGAAAGATGGTCATGTCATACAGTTTGTTCCGCTTTTGGAGTGGTTGCTGGAAAAAAATAGACAGTGATATTCGTCGAGACCTCTCGATCAATCACCGTCCAGTAGCTGTCGGAACCGCTCCAGCGATCTCGTTTCCTTGAACTCCGCGATCGCCGCAGTGAGATCTCGTTCGATCCAGCGTTCCTTCATCGCGGACCAGAACGGATCCGTCGGGATGCCGAGCTCGATTACGATCTGGGCGAGGTCGTTGGCGTTGATGATGAGGAGATTGTCAGTGATTGGTCCGTATCCCATGCGATTTCGAACAGCGGTCATACCACCGTATCGTTTTGCAATTGCATCTGCGAGACCGGAATAACCAGCTTGATTCAAGCTTTTTTGTGTCGGAAAGTCTCCTCCGAGATCCGTGATAATTGCGGATAGACAGTCCTCAATGTCTCGCCATTCTCTCCACACCTTTTTTGTTTGTTTTGGCTCCGCTAGATCTGACACAACTTTGGTTGGATGAACATCGTACCCCATTTTTTTTCGCAAAGCTGGTAAGCCATCATGGTAGGTCGTGATAGCAACTTCGAGACTGTTGCACTTCATCTCACGAAGTTCTGTTGATGTTGGAAACCGTCCGTTGTTTCGTTGGATAGCCGCACTCATCTGCTCCTCAACAAACACGGCATCCCGCCAGGAGCCATATGGAACACGAAGGTATTCGATTCCCATGCGTCTACGAACTTTTGGAAAACCTCCCCACTTGGAAATGATCGCTCGAACAAGTGTGTGTCTTCCAAGGTGTCGCAACTCAGCTGGCGTCGGAAATCTCCCATCAAGTTCAATCATGATTGCACGGAGAGTTTTTTCAACCTCTTCAAAAGATTCCATTCCTTCTCCTTGAATGGAGAATGAACGTAACAAAAAAGGACAGGGTCGTCAACTGTCCAGTAGCGTCCGGAACCGCTCCACCGATCTCGTTTTCTTGAACTCCACGATCGCCAATGTGAGATCTCGCGTTACCCAGCGTTCTTTCATTGCAGACCAGAACCGATCTGTCGGTACATCGAGCTCGATCACGATCCGCACAAGGTCGTTGGCGTGGGTGGCGAGGAGGTCGTCTGAGATTGTGTTGAGACCGAGAACTTGTTTGGTCTGATTCCATCCGTTATGAAATCGTGTGATACCGATCATGAGGGCGGTATTTTCTCTCCCAATTTCTGTGGCCGTTGGAACATGGTCGAGTTCATCTCGTAGTGCGAGAATTGCTCGTTCTACATTTTCTAAATTCTTCCAGTGTCCATTTGGGAGTCGTGTCTGTTTTGCTCCAAGCCTTTCACGCATCGCTGCCATTCCTCCAAAATGACTTACGATCGCGTTTGCTACCGATCCTCGTCCTGCGCGTTGAAGTTCTTGAAAACTCGGGTAATGTCCCTCGTGTTTTTTAAAGTCGCGAAGAACCTTCTCAACATTTTCCCATTGCAACCAATGACCATGGTCCTCTGTTGTCGCGGGTACAAACATTTTTTTTCGCAACCCGGGCATTCCATCGTAACGCCTCTTGATTACGCTCGCGAGCGCTGAGTATCCGTTTGTCTGGAGATCTTGATGTGTAGGAAAGTGTCGAAGTTTTTTCTCAAGTTCACGGATAACACCTTCGACGTTTTCCCATTTTTCCCAATGACCATGTGGAGCTCGTGGTCGCTTGATTTGGTTTTGTCGTTCACGTCGCGGTCGTATGTATGGCACGGGTCCCCCTGAAAGAGCGAGAGATGAGTGTAGGGGTAAGTTGAGTTCATGTCAATCGTTCAGACACAGGAGATAACCACCCCCAACCCCTCCTTAAAAAGGAGGGGAGAATAGGAATAAAAATGGACTGACCCTTTAGGGAGTCAGACCAGTGGTGCGCATGGCTTGATTGGCCAGGGCGCGGAGGGTTGCGCGTTTGATTTTGGGTGCACCTGCAGTTTTGAAGACGTTGTTCCAGACTTTGGAGAAGTCGGTCAGCTTTTGCGGACGAATCCGCTCGAGCTCTGCTTCAAACTCTGCGAGCCATCGCTCGTCAGGTCGGAACTGGCGGCGCATCTCGGCAAGGAACGGTCGGTACCACATCACCTCTTCTGCGAAGCATTTTTTCGCAATGGCGTTTGAAACTGCTTCTGGAGTTTGCGCCCCTTCGTCAGTCAGAACCACGAACGCTTCGTGTTTCACATGCGCGGGAGGAACCGGTTGAGTAGGAGTTCCGTTCCGCTTTGGAGCGACGTCCACTGTGTCCGTCATCCGCTTGCGCTCGTCCGCAAAGAAAAGCGCTGTTTGGTTGACTTCTTCGACGTTCGCCTCTCCGACTTTGCGTAGACACACAGACCAGAACGTACGTGGGTTGTCGGCAAAATCGCGTGTCTCGACAAGGCCTGTCATTTCGTTCACACGTTCGAGGCCAAGACCTACGAGCGCACCTGTCCATTCTCCGATCATCTCTTCTGAGAAGCAGGATGGGGGCAAAGTGAGATGAATGAGACCGTCTTTTGCTGTTACGCGTGCAAGACCTTCGAGGATCTTGAGACGTTCACTCTTCGTTTTTCCTTTGTTCGTGCTCCAATGGAGCGCGAGCGAACAAACGGTGAGGCGGAACTTTTCGTTCCATTCTTCAGGCAGTTCCGAGAGCCGACCAACGATGGCGTTTTTTCCACCTTGATAACTGTGCTCGCGGCCTGTCTCAACCATCCACGGGTTCATGTCGATTCCGTAAACCGGTTCTCCGAGTCGACGTTCCAACATGAGAATTCCGCACGCCGCGTCGAGGATGTTTTCTGCAGCGATTTTTTGTTCCTTGAGCCAAGGCTTGTACACCTGAGCCAAGAATCGTGCGACGTCTCCAGAAAGTGAGAAGTCTTCGTTTTCAAGATAGATACGTGCGAACGTTTTTCCCGTCACACGCTCACGGAACATCCCATCGAGAAATTTCATCGCTTTTTGTTCTCCGACACCACGCACTTTGACAAGAACATCTCCAAGCCATCGGTCGTCGGTGTCGAGATATTTTGAAGTGATTCGTTTCTCGAGAGCCTTGGTTTCGTCTTCCTGGAGTGGGATCATTTGAATACCCATCAGGAAGTTTCGCCACTTCTGTTGATTCATTTTTAGGAATGCTTCATCAACGAGCCCTTTCAGAATCGCGATGAGAACTTCGGTCGAAATTTCCATTCCTGGTCGACGGAATCTCCCGATGAATTGGTGAAGCTGAGTGGGTTTCCACCCAAGCGCAAGAACGAGAATCGTCAGTTTCTCGATAACACCCGGCTTGCGCACAAGTGTCATGTTGAAACTTTCCGCTGCGGCTTGCACAGAGATGACGGCGATGCGAACACGGTCGTCATGCTTCCATCGGTTGATGGCCGCTGTACGAGTTTCGTTCAGGTCGATGTCATCTGAAACAGCCATGGTGCCGTCGATATGAACAACAGCGTCTTTTCCAAACCAGCGGCGAAGCTGGTCAACAACAACGTATTCTGACTCGTCGTCCTGTGACCCTTCGACTCCATGCGTCACGCCGGAAGCAAATAGCCCCGAGGCAACAACAATCTTTCCTGTCGCAATACGCGATTCGATTTCGTGCTTCACCCACATGAGCTTGTCGCTCTTTTCTGGGTCACGGAAATACCCGTTTACCTCGGCAGGATACTGATACCAGTTTCGCCCGAGATACGGACAGGTGCCCACTTGAGCCATACGTTGGATTTGCGTCGTTGGAACGAGCGAACCATCGTAACGGATCAGGTCGTGCACGTATTTTGCTGCGTAGGAAGGTTCAATTTCTACCGTCGGAAACGCAGCGAGGCGTTCCATATTGCACGGTGGGAGGTCGAGAACTTCATCGGAGGCGAAGTACTCACACATGAGCTTACTCATGAGGCCAAAAAATACCCGTGGATGATCGCGGCAGTAGGCATCGAAATGCGCCTGCGTCGGGAATGCCTTTGGGTCGAGGATCATCGCCATGTTCGCGGCTTCGTTTGGATGGTTTTCAAACGGAGTCGCGGTAAGCATGATGTGGTGCTTGATCGTCGCATGTTGCGAAAGAGCGATCACACGTCTTGTACGCGCCACGTCGTGGTTGATCGCGTGTGCTTCGTCGATGATGATGGCGTCTGCGTGATAGCGCTCGATGGCTTTCACCCATCGGTCCGCGTTTACACTTTGCAAATCACCGTATCCAATAAGCAGGTAGTGAAATTCGCGAAGTTCTCGAGTACTCATGCTTTCGAGTCGACGCAAGTCGTTGATTCCTTCGAGCTTGAGCACAGGCGGAGCTTCCTTGAAGTACACGGGGATTTCCGGTTCCCACACAAGACCTCGTGCATACGAACGACAGATAACGACCGTTCGTTTTGCACCAAGTTCATGCAGTCCGATAATCGCCGCGGACGTCTTTTGCGTCCCAACGTCGCCACAAATAAGTGCGCTTCCCCGTTCGAGAATTTGCTTGATCCACACACGCACATGCATCGATGGAAACGGAGTTTCCGATCCTTTGATGTGTTCGTGGAATTCAGGAAAATGCATTTCTCGCAAGGATGCGAATAGCTTCGCAAGACGCTCGATGATTTTTCGTTCGTTTGCGTGCTCGGCATTTTGCAGAGCATTGGCAAGTGTTGCGAGATATCCGTCGGCGTCGCAGTTGAACGCTCGCACATCGGATCGAATCCGACGCTTTACACACATCGTGATGTTGTCCTCGCTCATCCGCTCGTAAAAATCGCGCGGAAGAGGAGGCCGTCCTTCGTCGATTCGATCCGACTCAGGTGCAACGGTTCGTTTACACCGGCGAATCTTGTAATCTACCGTCACCTGATAGACCTGCTCGAACGCAATGAACAGTTCAGGATGCTGGCGTAGCAAGTATTCAGCAATGAGGCACGGGTCGGTACGCGGATCTTCCACATACGCCCGCAACTCCTCGTTCGTCATCATGAGTTGATCAAACGCGGTCTGGTCAACTTCCTCTGGTAAGAACACGACTCCCGACACCTCAACGAGATGCCGATGGAAACGCGCCCGCAACGGCGGTTCCGTAATATTCAGAAGGATCAACCGATCCGTCTGACTCGCCCGCCGAAACGCAGGCTTTCCTTCTGTCTCAACGGTTTTGAAATCCATGGTTTACCTCGGATTTAGGTGAAAAGAACAAGGGAGAACAGTAACAAAAAAAGACAGCTGTGTCAATCGAGCTCAGCTCGATGGCAACCGCCTAGAAGCGACTGGAACCGTCCAACAGATCCGTCAAAAGAGAATTCTTCAAGAGCAGTGGTGAGATCGCGAGTGACCCAACGTTCTTTGAGAATAGGCCAGAGTTTGTCGGTGGGAACTTGGAGGGCGAGAACGATCCTGGCGAGATCGTTGGCGTTTTGAGCAATAAGGATGTCAGTAATGGGATCAAATCCTAATTGTTTAGCGACCGCGTTCCAGCCGTCGAAGTGACGTTGAATGGCCGCGAGCGCACCGTTCAGATTATTTGAGGAGAGGTCAGTCGAATTAGGGACGCGTCCAAGCTTTTTTTCCAAATCTCGAATCGCGATCTGGATGTTTTCCCATTTTTGCCAATGACCTTTTGGGTATTCATGTGCCGTCATCTCAAGACGTTGTTGAACGACTTCCGTTCCCCCGTGCACCTTGAGGATTGTCGTGCTTATTCTTGAGAGCCCTCGATCGCGCAATTCCTTGTGTGTCGGACAATGACCGAGTTCTATTTCAAGTTCACGCATTTTTTTTTCGACGTTTTTCCAAATAAGCCAGTGACCACGAGGATAACGATTTGCATCTACATGCATGCGTGTTCGAACAGCCTGCATCCCGTCGTAGTTTTTGACAATCACGCTTGCAAGAGATGCAAGACCATTTTCTTGCAAATCTTGGTAGGTTGGAAATCGACCAATGCGACGCTCGACTTCGCGAAGCGCTTTTTCGACATGATACCATTGTTGCCAATACCCACGTATTTTCTTTTCCATTTCTCCCCCGTGAAGTTGATCACACCAAAAAATATCGCTGTTGTCAATCGGCAGATGCTATACTGTGGGAATGAAACGATCAATGGGGGAAATTCCAGCTTGGATGAGAAACTCTGCGGTTGGGGTGGCGGGGATGGTTGGGGTTGCGGCGGTTGTTTCGCATGAGATGAATCGACCTCTGCCGGAGAAGACCGAAGAACGAGCACCAGATCCGCTGACAGAGTTGGAGAAAGCGCGGCAGATACTTGAACATGTGGCTCGGGTTCCACGCAGAGAAAGTACAGAGCGGATTGATGAGCGGTTGAAAGAAATGTCACATGCGATTGATTTGACATACTATCAAAATCCGAACGTGGAAATGATCCGACAGATCGATCGATATCTTGCGGTGTTGCTGTTTCAACCTCTCACGGATAAGGACCGTCGGTATTCAACGAAGACGATTGCAGAAGTTGTTGCCGAACTTGAACCGACGATCACGTCTGTGACGATGTCATCAGCCACACGATCTGTGGCACGTGATATTTTGAAAGGACGTTTGCACCAAGAACTCATCCGCATGACGCGCCAAATGTCGCCAGAAGATATTGTTTCACATCGTGTGTTTCTTGGGTTAGATATTCACGCACCAAATCGTCCAACGGGCGCGGATATGGATGAGATGTGGAAGTACAAGATTCAGACGCGTGCGATTTCTTCTGAAGCGGTCAAAACGTACGGCCCTTCTACGAGAGAGTCGCTCAAAGATAAAACAGAACGAATTACGCTCGACACATGGATCAAAAAACAGCAGGCCGCGACGGATTGGTTTTCGCGTCATGCAGGCGAACTTGGGTTCGATACAGAAATCGCTCCATATTTGTCACCAGAGACGATGCTCGCGGTTGTTCACGCCGAACATTTTTCTGTGTTTGATGCGGAAACATTTATTGAACTTTCTCCTGTATTGTTTGAAACGTTCAACATTCCTTTCATGCCGTCTGTTCATGACAATCTGTATAGTGGTGGACTCAATCAAACGACAGAAGCGACGTTCAAAGGGATCGTGGAAAAATATGGAGACACATTGCGTGAGATTCAGACCGTTGATCCATCTATTTCATTTATTATTCCAGACGTGGAAAAAGCAACAAAAGATACAGGGGAGGTTTCGCAAGCCATGGTGACTGATCTTGATTCGCAAACCGTGTATAATATTCTTATTCTCGCGGAGAACATGAAACGCACAACGCGTTTGATACAAAATGGCGAGCCACTCCACGATGTGTGGCAATCTGCGGATACGGCGTCACGCGCACGATTTATTGCCACACTTGCTCCTGCCGCAACGAACCGTCCAGCACATGCAAAGAAAATGGTGATTGCGCTTGCTCGTCCACACGTGTCACTTGATCAAATCTCAGCTCAAATGGCTGCACTTGGAGAGAAAGATGGAGCGGATACGGCTGATCGCGGCGCAAATCGAGGATATCAAACCGCGCAGTTTTTTTTCAAACAGACATTATGAAACAAGCAACCGCAAAAGACGTCTTGAACATCTTTTGGCAACATACAAAAAAATATAAAGGGAGGGCTTTTTTGATTCTGTCGCTCACAGGAATCGCAATGGCGCTTGAAGCTTTACAACCGTGGTATTTGAAACAACTATTCGATTTACTCGAAACACAGTCGCCAACGGTTGCGGTGATCGGGATATTTTTACCAACGATTTTTACCTTGTTCGCATTAAAAGCAACCGCATGGATTTTTTGGCGCGTGATGACAGTGATCAACAATCGTTTTCAGCCGATGGTCATGAAAGATTTGGAAACGACAGCTTTTGGATACTTGCTTGGACATTCTTATCAGTTCTTTACTGATACTTTTATCGGATCACTTGTAAGAAAAGTTTCTCGTTTGACTCATGCCTACGAACGATTAGCAGATGAGATCACATTTAAATTTACTCCAGCGATTGTCGTGCTTATCGGAACGACAATTGGTCTTTCGCTCCAATTTCCTTTTCTCGCATTTATTTTTGTTCTATGGACTGTCGTTTATTTTGTGTTTATTTACCGAGCATCCAAGTGGGCAGTTGTGATTGATATTGAGCGAGCACGATTAAATTCGTTGGCAGGTGCTGCAATTGCCGATGCGGTTTCAAATGCCGTGACGATCAAGTTGTTTCCAGCATTTGCATACGAGATGGAACGGTTCACAGAAGCGGTTTTGAAATTTGCTCGTGCGCAAACTCGCAGTTGGAACCGACATGAAATTATTTTTGCGGCACAGGCTGCATTCATGATTTTGATCGAGATTGTTCTGATGACGTTCGGTGTCATGTCGTGGATCGATGGAGTCCTTACGCTTGGAGACATTGTTTTTATTCAAACGTCGCTCACGCTTGTTTTTGGAAAACTGTGGGAGGTGTCTCGTTCGTTTCGCCATGTGTTTGATTCCATGGCCGATGGAAAAGAAATGGTAGAGATCATGCTGTTGCCACACGGAGTTCGTGATCGCAAAGGGGCGAAGTCGTTGTCGGTTCGACGAGGTCAGATCGATTTCCGTCGCGTGGAGTTTGCATTCAATCGTCGTCCGGTTCTCGAAAAATTTTCGTTGTCGATTCGTCCTCAAGAAAAGGTCGCGCTTATTGGGCCGTCTGGAGCGGGAAAATCAACGATCACGAAATTATTGTTCAGATTTTTTGATGTGAAACGTGGGGTGATTGTGATCGATGGGCAGGATATTGCAAAAGTAACTCAAGATAGTTTGCGCGAGGCAATATCACTCGTCCCACAAGAGCCCATTTTGTTTCATCGAACGCTCATGGAAAATATTCGTTACGGTCGGCGCGAGGCGAGCGATGAGGAAGTGATCGAAGCCGCACGTCGTGCACATTGTGATGAGTTTATTTCTGGTTTGTCGCACGGATACGACACATTCGTTGGTGAACGTGGAGTAAAGTTGTCCGGCGGTGAACGCCAACGAGTGGCGATCGCGCGTGCGATTCTTAAAAACGCACCGATTCTTGTTTTGGACGAAGCGACCAGTTCTCTTGATTCTGAATCTGAATCGTTGATTCAAGACGCGCTTCATGAACTCATGCAAGAAAAGACCGTGATCGTCATTGCGCATCGACTTTCAACAATTATGGAAATGGATCGCATCGTTGTCATCGAAGCTGGGCGAGTGACTTCAACTGGAACACATCAGGAGTTATTGAAAGAAAAAGGAACGTATTTCAAACTCTGGAACATTCAAGCAGGAGGGTTCGGAGAATAGGACACATGGGGCTTAGGTGGAAACGATGCGTGTTGTGACGAGATCTACTAGCACTCCTTGCTAATCTGACCGTCACTTAAATCTGACCGTCACTTAGTGACGGTCAGATTCTTTTAGTGTCTTTTTTAATGATTTCTTTGTTATTTTATATCGTGATCCAAACATATTTTGATCACCGCATGTTTTGACCGTCTCTAAGTGACGGTCAGGGAGAAATGGCGTATTATGAGTTGTATATGAGAGAACCTTTTGATTCGAGAGCCTATTACCATGTGTATAATCGCGGGGTTGATAAACGCGTTTTATTTTCTGATCAGTGGGATTTTCGAAGATTTTGTGAATCGCTTTACCTTTTTAATGATACAAATTACAAGCATAAAGGCGGACGTGTGATACAGCGCGATATTCCGCTGGCTGGACATGAACTTTTTACTTTTGATCGCGATCCACTCGTGAGCATTGTTGCTTATTGTTTGGTCCCTAATCATTTTCACATGTTATTGAGACAAAAGGAACCAAATGGAATTTCAAAATTTTTACATCGTGTTGGGATGGGTTATGCGAAGTATTTTAATAAACGATACAATCGTGAAGGAAGATTATTTGAAAGCCCTTTTAAAGCAAAGCCGGTTGATCTAAAGGAACATCTACAACTCTTGCCAAGATATATTCATTTGAACGCACTTGATGGAACAAATATTCAATGGCGAGCTGGGCAGAAAACAGACTGGAAAAAAGCTAAGGTTTTGCTGAACAATTTTACATGGTCAAGTCATAAAGCCTACGCAGGATTAAAATCATTTTTACCAATTGTGGATGAAGAAGTCGCGAAAGAATGGTTCCCAACAAAAGAAGTCTATTGGAAATATCTCATGACACCTACCAATATGGAGGAAGAGCTTACCTTCACAAAAATGATGTAAAAAATAGGACCGTCACTAAGTGACGGTCAGGTTCGTCTTGCATGCACGTGGTGAGAGTGGGTGGAGTCGAGGCTTAGCTCTCTGCAAAAAGCGAGAGAACGTCTTCCAACATGATATCGAGGTGGTGCTTACCAGAGAGTTCACGGATGATCCGCTCTTCTTCGCGGAGACACAGAAGTAGCGTCACTCGCAGGTGCGTGAGATCGCTCTCGCCATGGATTCCGATGATGCGTCCACCTTGGTGATGGAGATGGGTCGGCGGAAAGTCTCCATCAACGAGGAATCCTGGTGTATAAGGACTATTATTTTTGAGAAGCGGAGCGGTGGGACGACGAGTGGATAGAGTCTGTGGGTCGAGTGGGTTGCCATCACGATCTAGGTTCCACCACCAGACTTGTTTGTTTGGAGCGGGCATGATGTTCTCCTGATTTTGTCTTGCGACTCAAAAAACTACCACAGATTTGCCATTCTGTCTATGCTGCGATGGCAATTGTTATAGATTTGTTCTCTGACATCTGACCATCACAATCTGACCGTCACTTAGACAATCTGACCGTCACTTAGTGACGGTCAGATTGTTTTAGATGTCTGTCTTGTGATTCCATTGTTATTTTACAGCATGATCTAAGCGTATTTTGATCATCGTTATTTTGACCGTCTCTAAGTGACGGTCAGATTTTTTATGTGGAAACTAGGCGGGTTGTGACGAGATCT
>CAYYFM010000053.1:0-8127 GCA_964471375.1 uncultured Gammaproteobacteria bacterium | reverse complement strand
CATCGTTCGTGCGATGGACACATTGTGGGTTGAACACCTTTCTGCCATGACCGGATTACGACACTCGATCGGCTTACAAGGCTACGCTCAACGCGACCCACTCGTTGAGTACAAAAAAGAATCATTCGGCATGTTCCAACGCTTACTCTCATTTATCAATTCAGAAATCGCCTACTCATTTTTTAAGCACGCCAAACATATTGCCGATGCAAGAGCCGCGCAGTTACTGGCACAATCATTACTGACACGATCTGGTGTGGTGATGCAAGGCGCGGTAAAGGAAATGGAAAAACAGGTGGAGGCACTGTCACCAATGGTGAATACAAAAGATGTCGGCCGCAACGACCAATGCCCATGCGGATCTGGAAAGAAGTATAAGAAGTGTCACGGAGCGTAAAACTATGTCGGAGACAACCCCAAAATTTTTAGGAAAATTTTCAAAAGAAACTGGAAAGGAATCCCGCCGCCATACGGCTAAAGAAATTTTGAATGTTCGTCGCGAGAAGCAGACGATGCGAGGACAATTAGAGTCCGTCGGACACATGATTGAATCATTGCAATCCGAGCGAGCCAGATTGGAGGTCGATAGATTAGAAGTGACTCGTAGAAATATTATCAATCTTCAAGAAAAATTGGCTGAGCTTGAAGCGACTATGTTTTTGAAGGTCAAAAACTTTCTTGAAATTTCTCGGCTCAGGAAGCAAATCATCGGTGGACAAGAAACTCAACACATGGCCGAAGTGGAACGCGACACATTGGCGACAAGGGAAGCAGGACAGGTTGAGATTCGTCGATCTCTTGAGCTGGCACGAGATCTTATTCCGCGCGGTGAGGATTTGATAGCTGATTTTTATGAACACGAACAACAACGCTGGCAATCAAGTCGCGTGGAGTGGGAAGATGTGGATAAAAATTTCTCTGTCGAGCATTTAGTTCGTTTGCCGCTTAACGAATACATAGCTCTCCTGCGTCGTTTCCCTCAAGAGATGGTCACACACGTTAGCCGACGTGGCATTCGTGATCATCAGTTGTTGGAAGAGCATAACACTGGCGTAGGAGAATTCCATGATTCCTTCGACCAAGTTTTAACCGCGAAGCGCTTGCAGTCAGCTATTGCTCGTCAGCTCGAACAGGATTCTAAAAATGCGTATGTTGGAGGCGAACTGAATCTTACTGCTTCCGATACGTCTGAAATCGCAGAAGACAAGTTGCGTCAGGTGATGGGGAGAGCAGGGTGGGCCTCTTTTGCAGATTTTTCCGCGGTGCATTTCGCCGCTGAGGCAGTGGCAGACGATTACTACGGCGCGGAACGAGGAAACGAACATTTTATCGTCTTTCCTTCAGCATTAATTGCCGCTGAGTATGATTTTGGAGGACACTACGCTGATTTAAGTGGTCAAAAAACTGTTGATCGATACCGCAATGATGTTTGGGTTTGGGCTAAGGAGCAGGAAGGTATTCCGATTGATGCTGGTGTCATTTTTTTACCAAAGGAAGCACGCGTTGATTCAGAAACAGGATCTCGTTATGCGCTTACCGCAGATCGTAAACCAATTGTAAATACTCAAATGATCGACATGATGGATACATTGCATACGGACGACATGTTTGGAAAAATGATTGTGGATGCCCATCGTGTTGATTCTGTTCTTCGAGATAGCATTCGCGACGAGACGAGACGAGAGTTCGGGTATTCCACAAATCATGAACGTGAACAAGAACAGGAGCGTACCGTTGAACAACGCTATGCCACTGCTTCCGCTGAATTACAGAAAGGAGTGAAAGCGCGATTGGAGCAGGAATTCGGGGTCACTGACCAACGATTGCAAAACGCATTGGTTAGCTACGAAGGAGCAAGGTTGATGCAGATGCCAAAGCGACCAGACGACCCATTTGAAAACTATACCTTCACACGAAACCGTCTTTTGATGAGCGCTGGTTTATACTTTCAGGAGGCTAAGCAGACGATACCAGCTGAGGAATTCTGGAAAGATTATTTTAGGAAACATCCCGATCGTCAACCATCGAAAGTTGTGTATTATGAAGGTGCCGATCCTATGGCGGCGTTACAGAGGTGGCGAGAGGAGAACGGGATTGTAAGGACAAGCAAGGAACTCGGCATAGACTTCGAATCCCGCGCGCGAAAGGTTGCTGGTGGTCCGGAGAGTAGCGGAACAAGAACACGTTTCGAGTCGATAGCAAGAGAAGTCATTTCCGAGCACTTCTCCCGCCGTGAGTCGTCACCGATATCTGTTGTAGAGATTCCTTCAAGTAATATCACGGAGCGTACGTATGTTCAGCGGTAAAATTATTAGAGAGAGTTTAAAAGATGTTTTTATTTTGAACGATCTTAAGATTACCCATGAAGAAACTTGGAATATCGATCATGCCGCGTTTGACCAGCCGAACGTTTGGCATGTCGTGTCTGTTGAAATTTCAGATGAGGAGATCGAACGTGTTTCTGAAGCGCTTAGTCATGCGCTCGATGTTGGAAAGTGGTTTGTTGACTTTACGGACGGACAGGTGATTTTCGTTATATTTCGCGAAAAGATTTTTCGATATAAAAAAGGAGATCGTGAACAATACGAACATGTTCGTTCGTTTGGCCGAAGTCTTGGAATACCAGAAAGCCAGCTTCATTGGGAAAAATGATCGCGTCTTTGACAATCTAAAGGTGAATATGCAAATGGTCACGGCTTTTTGTTGTTTACAATCGTCTAATTATCGTCTATAATACGTCTATAACAATCCGATGTTTGAACCAAAATATACAATTACCCCTACACTTCTTGCCAACATTAAGCGAATCGCTGAATTTGAGCGTTATTACAATGGAAATGTGACCAAGTATTTCGCCACAGTTGGTGAGAGGGGGAGTTATTATGATCTTAACGTCGACTTTACTCCTTGGCTAGAATACTTTACCGATGGCGTACTCGATGAGATTCTTCGAGTCAAAGAGCTACTTGAGAAAACGGTGGAATCTCCGACCTCTGGGTTAAAGGATCACCATCGCACTATGCTTGAGTATTTACGCGAGCATCCGTCGATCAACGACACTATCTATGCCACCTTGGTAGATCGGGCAACGTATTACACGGCGAAAAGTTGATCCATTAAAATAACAGTTCAAGAAGTGCTATGGGAAATAAAAAAGAGCCAACCAAAGTAGCGCCTTGTCGTTGCAGAATATTATGAAACTCCTCCTCACTTCTGGCGGGATTACCAATGGTTCTATTGCAAAAGCGTTGTTTGATTTGGTTGGGAAGAAACCTGAGGA
The DNA here is from genome assembly GCA_964471375.1 of uncultured Gammaproteobacteria bacterium. GTDB lineage: Bacteria > Patescibacteriota > Patescibacteriia > UBA9934 > GWF2-40-263 > YC12-FULL-57-11. The sequence continues at coordinate 4,847 of CAYYFM010000053.1, read as the reverse complement.
TACGTCGGTTGTTTTTATTCCGACGGCGTCGAATGTTGAGGTTGGGGATAAGGGTTGGTTTATTCAGGATTTGGTGAATCTGCAAAAACAGAACTTTAAGTGCATCGACATCGCGGATATTTCTGCGGTTCCTGAAACGATCTGGAAACCGAAATTCGATAGGGCTGATGTTTTATTTTTTGAAGGAGGGAATACGTTTCACCTGATGAGGTGGATGAATCAGTCGGGACTCGGGGCCATTTTGACAAACTATTTGCAAACAAAAGTGTATGTCGGAGTCAGTGCTGGAAGTATGGTAGCGTGTCCAGATTTGCTTTTGAAAATGTCACAGATTATTTACGATGAAGATTTGTACGAGAAGGAAAATATGCCAGCTCTCAACCTTGTAGATTTTTATTTTCTTCCACATTTGAACTCTGATTATTTTACAAAGCTGCGGGAACCACAAATCCGCGAAGCGGCAAAAGGAACCGAGAAAAACGTTTACGCTCTCGATGACCATTCTGCGTTACAAGTGGTCGACGGCGAAGTCACTGTCATCAGTGAAGGGGAATGGTTTAAGATGTAATCCCCATTGACATCCATCGTTCTATCAGGCAGGGTGGTTTATCACCTATACTTATATGAATATGCGTCAAATTATTTCACTTTTTGCTATCCTTTTTACGCTTTCTGGGCTTGTTCCGGTGGCGCGTGCTTCGCATACGGTTGACGTTGATACAAATGAGACGAATTATGTGCCTTCCGTCGATGATTGGACTGAGTATGGGGCGGCGGATGTTTTGTCTGATGATCGTGTTCAGATTTCGAAAACTTCGAGTCGCGATGGGTATGTGTATACCGATGTGGACGTTTCAAGCGGCAACGAGGACGACTACGCACTGTTTGTTTCATTTACTCGCGCAGAGGATCCGTATTCTGATCTGTCGAGTGGTGAGGAGAATATCGCAGGGCTTCCATACTTGTACGCCTACTTCCTTGATGACGACGGTGAAGTCATTGAGTACATGCAAGGTTCTACGATGCGTCAGTATGCAGCCAACGGTGATGCGTGGAATGTGCGCTGGGGATATATGTCCGTTCCAGATGATACTGAATCGATGCGGTTGTTTCTGAAACAGGCTTCACGCGTTGGAACAACGTCCGATGGTCGCGATGCATGGTTTTATCAACCAGCTTTATATTTTCTCGATAGCACAAGCGAAGTTTCGGATGTCGTAGACGAGTATTACAACGAACTCGACGACGTAGAAGATTACTTCGATAACTATTCGTCGAATTCATCCTACTCGTCCAACGACAACGATGATTCTGACGACGATCAAGACTATCCAACAGGAACGCTTCTCAAGTGTTCAAGCGACTCTGACGTGTATTCCATGACAAGTTCCAACACGCTTAAGTTGTATCCAAACGAAGATACATTTTATGCTTGGGGAAATTCCTTTCTTGATGTTAAAACAATCTCCTGTTCAAAACTTGATGATTATAACGTCAGTGGAAAATGGACGTACGAACGTGCAGACTATCTCGTAAAGTTTCAACATCAAGCAGGAGTGTATACGCTTGATAACAGCAAATATCTTCGACTGATTCCAGACGAAGACACCGCTCGCGACATGTACGGGTCACACTGGACAAATCTCATCAAGGAATATTCAGAAAGTAAGATGGGAAATTTTTACTTCAGTGCGCCTCATACATCAACAAAATAATTCGTTTAAACGAGTTTGACGCGTTGGGCTCGTTTTATGTTATAGTATTTCAGACTATGAAATTCTCAACGAGACGGACGTTGATCGCGGTGTATGAAATCGTCAGTGGGGCGATTCAATTCGCGTTAGGAATTATTTTATATGGACTGGGTTCGATCGGTTCAAAACTTGCATTTAGCACGATTGCTCTCGAAGAGCTTCGTGAAGATCCGACAGATTGGTTTGTGTTATTTTTGCAGCGACACTTTCCAGGATCATGGCATACAAAAGAAATCATCGCCTTTGTCCTGATCGGATATGGATTGATTAAAATCATCGGGGGAATTGGCTTGTTTAAGAAAAAAACATGGGGATATTACCTGTTGACCGGGTTTCTTCTTTTGCTTTTCCCTCCAGATTTGTATCGATTGATCACAAACCCATCCATAGGATTTGGAATCCTTTTGACCGTTCATTTTCTGATTTTATTTCCACTTGTCAGGTATCGTCAGTCATTTCTACATGTCGAATAAAGGTTGTGGATAACTCTAATCTTCCGACCGTGTTATTCTTGTCTTGTTAAATTTTGACGGAGGCATGGTATGGCAAAAATTCAGGCGGAGTATATTTGGCTTGATGGGTATAAGCCGACGGCGAACTTGCGATCAAAAACAAAAATTCTAGATGTCTCACCAAACTCTGTGACAGCGATTCCTGAGTGGGGATTTGATGGATCGAGTACACGACAGGCAGAAGGGCATTCATCTGATTGTCTGCTCAAGCCTGTAGCGTTTTATCACGATCCGATTCGAGCCGGAGAAAATATTTTGGTGATGTGTGAAGTGTTCAATGCCGACGGAACGCCACATATTACAAACACACGCGCGCGCCTTAGACGCATTGCGGAAAAGTATGCGGATCAAGACGCTTGGTTTGGAATTGAGCAGGAATATGTTTTGATGGAAAATGGACGACCACTCGGATGGCCGAAGGATGGATTTCCAGAACCACAAGGGAGATATTACACTGCCGTTGGATCAGATCAAATTGCCGGACGAAATTTGATCGAGTTACACACCCAAGCCTGTCTTGATGCCAAACTTAGTATCGCTGGAACAAATGCTGAGGTCATGCTCGGACAATGGGAATATCAAATTGGGGCGATTGGTCCGCTTGCGGTTGGCGATGAATTGTGGGTCGCGCGATGGTTGCTCGAGCGTCTCGGAGAGCGTTTCGGAGTTTCTGTTTCCCTTGATCCAAAACCGATCGGGGGTGACTGGAATGGATCTGGAGCGCACACAAATTTTAGTACAAAAGCAACTCGCGCGGAAGGAGGAATGAAGGTGATTGAAGCGGCGTGTGAAAAATTGCGAGCGTTTCACGGAGAACACATTCGGGTGTACGGAGCGAACAACGACACACGCCTGACCGGTCTGCACGAGACATGCGGGATCAATGACTTCAAATATGGAGTCAGTCATCGCGGTGCTTCGATCCGTATTCCAATGGCAACAGCTCACGCAGGACGAGGCTATTTCGAGGATCGCCGCCCAGCCGCAAACATGGATCCGTACCAGGTTGTAACCGCTTTGCTAGAAACGGTTTGTGGAGATGGATTTCAGGCATAATGATTGACAAAACCGAGTTTTTATGTAAGAATGAGCGCTCTCAATCGTTTTTGAGAGTGTCTTGGTATGCCGCGTATTGCGGTGTATGTAGACGCGTTTTTTCACCGGGGTTCACATGTTGTTCTTTCTCATGGCTATTGCCTGCACGCCCACGTACGTCACGAACAATTACGTATACGAGCTTGCGTCGCCTGATCAGAGTGATTCTGGTTCGAGCGACACCGCGATTGAAATCGTTGGTGGTTCAACGGACAGCGGATCGTCGATTGGAAACGCAGAGGCTGACGAATTCACCGCCGAGATTTTCACGGTGCAAGGTCTCAAGTTCTGGTTTGAAGTGAGTGAGGATCAGCGCACGACCATGAATGAGAATTGGCAGAACTCGTGGTATTACGGCTACGGGTACGCGTACGAAGTGCCTGACGGAAGTTCCAATGCCACGTATGCCGATGCCATGTATGCCGAGGATTCGGCAAGCGGGGTGATCGCAGATTTCGGCAAGGTCGAATTCGATTTGACGGGGCAGTCGACTGGCATGATTTGGGATCCGGAAGTCTCGACGTCGATTCCACCGTTTCGCGTGGACGTGGGAGAGTTCGAAGAAAACCAACTCATTGGGGAGGAAGGCAAGCGATGGCTCGCGTTTCATCCTGGCATGATCACCTACATTTTTTCCGAACCGATCGCCTACAAGGTGATGGCGGCGATGGGAGAAACGGTCCCGCGCACGAACTTCGTGTGGGTCGGGTCGTCGGTGTGGGGTGAGAATGTGCAGATCCCCTATGTCCTCGTCGAGAAGTACAAGATCGACTGGTGCACGGAAAATTCGGATGCACTTGGGGGTTGCTCTGCCGAATGGGAAAGCTTCGGCGATTTCAACGAGTGGTATTACTCGTACCTCATTAGCAATCAGACCTGTGAGTTTGAGGAATGCGATACGACGAACGTGTCAGCACTCAAGGATCAGATCGCGTCGCTCGGCTATGTCGATGGGTTCGAGGATGCGACCAAGCCGTACGTAAATTGGGACGCGGTACGCCGTCAGCAAGTGCTCAACTGGCTCTTGTGGATTGGCGATGATCCTTTCCACAACATGAACAACGTGGTGTGGCTCGAAGGGGATGACGGTCGCGGACGGTACCTGCCGTACTCGGTCGATCTGTCGGCCGGAGCTGCTGGCTGGTACACGGATACGACGTTCTACGGTTGGAACTCGCTTGCGAATGGATGCCAGAGCGACAGTCACTGTATCGAAGAACTTTTCGCGGCAGGACATCAAGCGATCACAGATCTGCGTAAGGCAAAGCCTACAGACATAGTCGAGAGCGTCTGTGCTTCGTACATGACCCAAGGAATGGAACGCGACGGCGACCAAGCCGAATGCGACCGCCTCCACGCTTGGTACGAAACCCGCGCCGACGATGCCGAAGCCGAGCTCTCGCTCATCGAACAAGCGTACGAAAGTGGTTGCACACAAGACACAGGCATCCACTGGGGCGGCGGCTTCGACACAGGCGGATCGTCT
>CAYYFM010000052.1:0-4114 GCA_964471375.1 uncultured Gammaproteobacteria bacterium | reverse complement strand
CACGAGTGAAACGACTTTATATCCTCCAAACATCGGCTTAAACCGCTCAAACCACCACTGCACATCCTCCACCGAACTGTTCCCCCACGCCCCAGGAAACAACACGAGAAACTTTGTTTCAGCTTTCATCCATACCTCCTCTAGAGACCTCTGCATTTATGATACCAAAACCGGTCCTTTCGGACCGATTAATCTAGCAAATTTTATAGACAACGTCAATCGTCAATACTTTCCTTTCGTTTCTGACGTTTCTCAATCGCGTACTCAATGACTTTTTTTGCTCCTTCCACAAGCAATCCGACGGGCGCGGTCATGGAATCGAAGCGTGATTTAATCCCCGTAATCGCGAGTTCGATTTTTGAAATTTTTTCGCGCGCCTCGTCAACGGCAGAATTCACATTCCGCAAAATTTGTGCTGCTTGATAAATAAACCAAAACAACGCTCCGCTAATCCAGAGCACGCAAAAAGAAAGAACGATGTAAAGAATGTCGGAGGGGGTGAAGGACATATTATGAACGAATTATAGCACCAAACGTTGTTTGTAGCACATGTACAAGCTTTGCGATCTCTGCATCCGCCTCCTCAGACAACAGTGTTCTATCAAGCGCGCGTAAAACCAAATGCACAGCTACAGATTTTTTTCCTGCTTCAACACCTTTTCCACGATAAATATCGAACAGTTCAACGTCGACAAGGAGCGAAGAATTTGCGCGTAAAGCATGATCAAGATCGGAATAAGCGAGACGGTCTTCGACGACAAATGCAACGTCGCGTTTGACATCTGGGAACTGCGGGAGGGGTGCGAAAACGTGTGTGTCTGGAGACACCAAAGCAAGTGCTGACAGATTCAGTTCAGCCACAGCGATGCGATGATCAAGACCGAGAGTGGACGCGGTTTCAGGAACGACTTCTGCGAGGACTCCTTGCTTTTTCCCATTCACAAGAATATCTGCCGAGCGAGTTGGATGCATCCATGTTCCACTGTTTGTGACGGGGCCAAACGTAACCGAGTAACCGATCTTTGTCAGGGCTGTCTCCATCATCCGACGTGTTACGACAAACGGTATTTCATCACCTTGGGCCGAGTACACGAGTGCAACATGGTATGGCTGTGAAGGAAGAATTCCCCCTTCCCCATCCTCATCTCCCGAAAGCTCTCCAAAAAACACACGATCGATTTGAAAAAGAGAAACGACAGAATCGGTGTGTTGATTATGCGAGGCAGCTTCAAGCAAGTTCGGAATGAGCGAACGTGATAGGTATGGTCGTTCGTCTGATAACGGATTCGATAGTTTGAGATGTTCATTCAGATCAAAGCCGAGTGTCGTCAGTGTTTCCGGACGAACATACGCATAGGTATACGCCTCGTTTGCTCGGCAACTCCCTGCAAGTGCATGACGCAATCTTCTTGCGATTTGAACAACGACATCAAGAGTAGGAGGAGTGCATGAGAATGATGGTAAAGATACGGGGATCCGATCATATCCCCAAATACGCAGTACCTCTTCCACGATATCCTCGGGAATCGAAATGTCCTTTGTTCCGCGCCAAGACGGCACCATAACCTGCCACGTCCATTTTTTGATACCGAACGTAAATCCGAGACGAGATAAAATATCTCGTACCTCTATTTCTGGAATCGAAACCCCCATGCGTGACTCGAGCCACTCAGGAGAGATCTGAATCACGGGAGAACGTGGTGGATTTGGATACACATCGACAACGGGTGAAACGATCTTTGCGTTTGGATGAAGCTCGTGGATAAGTTGCACCGTCCGTCGCAAAACAAGATCGGATAACGCAGGATCGAGCGATTTTTCATATCGCATCGATGCTTCAGAACGCAAAGAAAGTTTCTGCGACGTTTTTCGCACCACGGTCGGATGGAAATTTGCAGACTCAAGAAAAATAGTTTTTGTCTGGTCCGATACCCCAGAATTCTCCCCACCCATAATCCCTGCAATCACGACTGGATTCTTTTCATCCGCTATCATGAGCATCGACGGATCCAGCACGCGATCAACTCCATCCAATGTCTTGATCATCTCTCCCTCTTTCGCCCTTCTCACCACAATTTCCAATTTCCGTATCTTTTGTACTTCCGTATTTCCGTAATTTTCCGTAGTATCTAACGATTTCCCTAATTTATCCGCATCAAACGCATGTAACGACTGTCCTCCTTCCACCATCACATAATTCGTAATATCAACAATATTATTGATCGAACGAATTCCAACAGCAACAAGACGATCTTGTAACCATTTCGGTGACGGACCAATTTCAACCCCATCGATCACAACACCCATGTAGCGTGGACAGGCTCCTTCGTCCTCCACTCGGACCATCAAATCGCACCCTTTTCCTGCACGAATACGCAGTGGATCATATTCCTTGAGTGGAACACGATACAACGCAGATAATTCACGCGCAATTCCATAGTGGCTCACCAAGTCAGGTCGATTTGTCAGTGACTTATTCTCAATTTCAAAAATAACATCGTCTTTTCCAAGTGCTTCTGCAAGCGAGGTTCCAACCACAACGTTCAGTGCGGATAAATCCCGAATATCCTTCTCCCCTTCTCCTTCTGCAGGTACTAGTCCAATCTCAACCGAAGCACAAATCATCCCAAAACTTTTTTCCCCACGAATTTCCGTTTCTGCGAGCTCAATCAATTCTCCTTGCCCATGCCACCTTACTTTCGCTCCCGGAAGTGCCACCGCAACGAGCATCCCGACTACCACGTTTGCTCCCCCACAAACAATCTGGACAGTTTCGGGCAGTGGGAAACCCCCTCCTAACTCCCCTTTCGCGAGGGGGAGAGAACGTATCTGGACTTGGCAAACACGTAGCCGATCCGCATTCGGATGTTTTTCACACGAAACGATCTTTCCAACAACCATGTGCTCAAACACATCTGCTTGTCGCACAAATCCTTCAACTTCAACAGTCGACCGCGTCAAACGTTCCGCAATATCCTTGTCGGACAGCTCGGACGGAAATTCTACAAATTCTGATAGCCATTTTTTCGAAATCAACATATTTCCATGAGTTTCCTACACAATAACACGGGAGAGTAAAAAGAAAGAATAAAAAAATATAAAAGAGCAAAGCACAAACTATCCTCTCACCGGAAACCGACACCCGACATCAGAAGCACAGACACCAGACCTGTTCCCGTTCACACGCACCTGGCGATCAACCGCGTTCCAGAACACAAACGGGACGAAGCCGGAGGACGGTAAATACGATCCTGTAAGAAACGCGGCGGAGTCTATGTTGTTTTGGTAGTTATCAAGTGGTAGTCCTGTTTCTTCAAGTTGAGTCATAAACATGGTCATCCATTCCTCTAGGGTTTGGCCATGTTCGTTTGGTGGTGTTTGTGCAAGGTAGTCTGTCGGTTTTTTGTTGGCTTCTATTTCTTTTCGAGGATGTTTCTTCCCGTCTTGGTTTCCATTCCCGTCTCGAGGGATCGTTCTGAATGTTTTGTTGTTTGGGTTGGTTTGGAGGAGGAGAATTCTGTAACCATCTCCCATGATCTCCTGTTTTGTTTTTCCTTGGTGGTTTGTTTTGTCGAATTGTTTTGGATCGTAGACAATGGTTCCGTTTATATCTGCGTCTTGGTAGTCACCCGATGACCAAAGAGGGTTCCAGTCTGGATCGTCTGAGTCGTCAGGAGTGTCTGGATCTGTGCGAGCGAATGTAAGGTGTGTTTTCTTGTAGTTGAGGATGTGTTCTCTGAACTTTTCGAACATGACTGATAGTGGCATGCCAAACGGGACAAGGACGAGTTTTGTGAATCCTTGGTCTGCTTTGGTTTCGAGGAGTTCTCTTCGTTCAAATAGGCGTTGTTGGATCGTTTCGAGTGTTGGGAGAGGGTAATGATTGTTGTCTATGCCAGTGATGAAGAGTGGTCCGTCAGGAGATTGTTCGAGGAGGCCTATTTTTTGAAGGAGAGAGACTTGGGATTCATACTGTTCTCTTAGATCTGGAAGAAACTCGACTCCCCACTCTTTGTCTTCTTTTGGAATCTTGTTCTCTTTTATCGCGTATTCATGACGCTGACCGAGTAGTAAAAACCTTTTTAACACAGGAGTTGGAATATCTTCACGTGTC
>CAYYFM010000051.1:0-5978 GCA_964471375.1 uncultured Gammaproteobacteria bacterium | reverse complement strand
CATCCGGCACCATCCCGTCCAAAATTGGGCTCCGACTTTGAGATAAGTCTTCAACATATCTACGGATATGCTTCAGACTTTTCTCTTCGTCTCGCCTCAATTTTGAACGGGCTATGCCGAAGCGTTAATTAAAGATGGTATTATTTCAGAATCGTGAATGTATCTGACGCGAATATAAACTTTGGAAAGAGTCAGATTTTGGCTACACTGGTGTGGACAAAAGTTAGGAAGTAGCGGTTTAAGAAGTAGGGTGTAGGAAGTAGGGTGTAGGAAAATACTAAACGCTATTTTCTGTGGATAAGAAAAAGTGTTGACATGATATTTTTCTGTTATAATCAAACCAACTTAAGTTTTATTTAACTTCGTCGATGCATATGCCTACCACGTTTTTGTCCTGGCCGTCTCTTCTCAAGAGAGGGTTATTTTCGTTTCTGATTTTCGTCATGGCGCTCGGAGCGCAAAGCAGTTTACTTACTCAAGTTGCTCGTGCGACTGGTGAATCACTCGTTGTTGTGAGTGAAGTCGGAATCGGAACAACAGACAGCGACAAAGATGAATTTATTGAGCTGTACAACCCAACCGATGTTGATTTTGACATGGGTTCCACAGGTTCTCAAAATTTGTTTTTGCACATTTGGAATGGAACGGACGACACCGTAATGCCACTCACGATTTACAGTAACACCATTGCGGCGCGTGGTTACTACTTGATCGGTACGTCGTTTACAAATGTTTCGACGAGCGTAGACGCGATTTACTCTGCGGCAGATGTTGAGCTTGGAAATAACGGAGCCGTGTACGTAAGCTTGTCTGCAACGGCAGATACAGACGTTGTTGATCTTCTTGGTTGGGGCGATTCCACCTTGTTCGAAGGAACTGTTGGAGAGGCGTCTACAACGAACGAAAGCATGGAACGCAAAGCAGATGGTGATTCTACACCGACAACCATGGCGGCTGATGGAAGCGATGAATTTTTCGGCAATGGACAAGACACGGACAATAACGCGAACGACTTTGTCGTACAGACCGTTGCCGTTCCACAGTCCACTTCATCTTCTACAGAGACAGCGGCTGCTGATGATCTCGATGCCCCAACCGTTTATTATTCCTACCCAGATTCTTCAACAACCGTCGGAACCGATCTTGAATCGGTTCAGGTAATTTTTTCTGAAACAATGGATAGTGACACGATCAATCTCGATTCCGTCACTCTTGTCAAAACAACAGAGCCACTCGTTAACATGTGTGAAACGGTAACGTATGATCCATACTCAAGTTATGGTTCTTATGTCATATGCGAGATTGCGATAGGACCAAGACCACTTGATCCTGAACTCACATACGTTTTCACTATAAATACAGACGCAACCGACGTTGCGGGAAATCCACTCGCGGAGGATTACACATTCTCATTCAGCCCTAGTGAGGATGAGTCCTCATCTGGCGATTCAACGACCACCCCGTACGTTTGGTACACCTATCCATACGACGGCCAGACAGATATTCCACCAAACTCTTCTTATTTGTACGTGTACTTCTCTGAAGAAATGGATGTGGACACGCTCACAGCAGATAACATCACGCTCACAAATCTTGATACCGACGAAGAAGCAACACTTGGGTCCATCACACCATTTTCTGCATACACGACGAACGACGGTGTTTACATCGATGTGTCTGGTGTGACCTTTGAAGAACTCGCTGAATACGAACTTGTAATCGGTGCTGGTGCTCTTTCGGCAGACGGTGTTGCTTGCGAAGTTGAAACAGTAGACTTCACGATCGCATCGACCGCTGATATTACTGAACCAGTTGTAACCGGAGTCTATCCGTATAATGGCCAGACCGGTGTTTCAGTCGGAACCGACACTATTTATGTTTCTTTTGATGATGCTCTCGACGCAACAACGCTCACATCGAGTTCTGTCATGCTCATGCAAGGTGAAGATGTTGTCCCAACAACGTTGTCCTACAACGCGAGCTGGGGATTACTTCAGATTTTCATCGATGGAGTTTTAGATGCGGAAACAGAATATACAATCCGACTTGCAACAGATGACACGGAAGGTGCGATTGCAAATGCAAGTGGCTTGCTCCTGTCTGACACAGACGGTGACATAACAGCTGGCTATTACCAAAGCACCTTTACCACGGGCGAAGGCGACATAACTGCTCCGTATGTTTACTACGCCGTTGGTACACAAAGCAGTGTGTTCGTGGCATTCAGCGAGTCAATGAACGAAGACACGGCTGAAGACTTGAGCAACTACACCCTTGAAAGTCCGACTGGAACCCCTGTTGCGCTCACCGCTCTTGCTGGACAATCCGTTTCTTACGATTCATCTTCTTATACGGCAGAAATTGAAGGGTTGTCCCTTACCGCGTATGACACGTTTACCGTGACGGTTAGCGGAGCGACTGATCGTTCTGGAAATGTCGTTGATGAAACGTACAATACGGCATCTGGCACGTTATACGATGAAGGAACGTACGATCCAGGAAATCATGACTATAACGATGAAGCTGGAGATAATCCAGAAGGATTTTCTGAAGAAGATTATGGCTACGTTCCACAGGCAAGCGCTTGGCCATCGAACTCGCTTTCTGGGTTTGATTCAAGCTATTATATTTACGTTCCAATCACATCTCAAATTCCATCTTCTGATGAAGGCGGACAGGTCATCGTAACATTCCCAGCTGGAACGGACGTAAGCGGAGCAAACAATCCAGAATTTAGCTGGGCAAACTCCGACGTGAACTTTGGTTCTCCAGGAACGGTCACCGTGAATTCGGTGGACGTGAATGCAAATGCTCGCACCGTCACCGTCGACTTTACCGAAGCCACACGATGTGATGATGGAAATACGGAACCGTGCGAAGGCGACGCTACAGACTATTTCTATTTGGAACTTGCTGGCATTACAAATCCAACAACTCCTCGTGGATACGACACCGAAGGATATAGTTTGGAAGTGCGCACCATGAACGACAATTCCTTGCTTGAAAGTTTCATTTCCTACCCGTATTACATTCTCGAAGCAGGAGACAGCACGCTTTCTGTGAACTTGACAGCCGTTGGTGCCGAGGGTGGAAACGCAACGGTTCACGCATGGGGATGGTATACCGGATCGTTCGATTTTGAATCAGAAGATTTTTCAGGAGGACTCGCTATTGCGTCCAAGACAGGCGTTCCAGACGGTGGCTATTATCTGTGGACGGATTCCAAACTCGATTTGAATGATGATGATGAAGACGATTATATTGGACAGCCAAATGCGATCTATATTGAAGTTGCTGGAGATACATCAACCGAAATGTCTTTCACAGATATTGATTCTCTCGCGTTAGTTGATGTTCATCTGACAGGTGCTGTAGGAAAAAATGTTGACGTTTCTGCATACGGCCCAAGCTGGCAGAGCGAACAAATTGCATCAACAACGGGAGATGACAACGTTGAACTTCGTCTTGAGGACGGTCAGTGGTGGATATATACATGGGCTCACTACGATTACACATCCGGATACATCACTCCTGATTACATTGTCACGCCACAGTATGTGTACGTCTCAATTGAAGGTGGTGAAGTTGTGTATGAGGAGAGTGGCACACCAAGCGACGGAACAGTTGAGTTTGACCTGAACGCGATCGACAATGAAATTCCGTTCGTGGCTGTTGATCAGGACGGTTTGCCGATTGCGAATGCTTGGATCTGGCTTTCGGATATAAACACTGGATACTGGAACTACGGTCAAACCGCGATTGATGGGACACTTACTATTCCGGTTGATACAGGAACGTTTAGTATCGGCATGTATGTAGAAGGAATGCCGCAGTCACAAGATCACACCGCCGTCGTTGATAGTGAAGGAAATATTTTCCTCGACGGATCGGACACAGCAACGGATACGGTTACACTCGTCGCGCGTATTCCAACGAATACGATATCCGGAACGGTTTCAGACGGTGAAAATCCATCCGCAGGTGCATCTGTATATGCTTACTGCACAAGTGGATGTCTTGGAAATTCTTACTCCTGGTCTTCAACAGATTCGAACGGTTCATTTACCTTCTTCGTGGACAATGGAACGTGGCAAATTGGCGCGTATATTCCAGGATACGGATATGGCTTGGAACAAACCGTAACGATTGAAGATAACGACGAGACAGGGCTACAACTTGGACCGGACCCAGACGTCGTGTTCTACCGAATTTCAGGAACAGTTTGCTACTCAGAGGATGAACAAGACGATTGCACAGGAGCAACTCCATTGTCTGGAACATATCTCTACATTTGGAGTGGTGAAACGGGTGGAGGAGCAAACTATGGACAAACAGCCGAAGATGGCACGTATTCGATTCGTGTTCCATCGGCCGCGGGATATCAAATTTACGCATGGGATTCGACGCTCGGACAGTTAGTCGGACTTTCAGGACTTGATACAACGGATGGTGACGTCACTGATGCCGATATCGTAGCGCTTGCGCCAGAAGAAGTGATTATTTCCATTGTTGATTCCAATGGCGACCCGTACACTTCCGCAGACATTTTCGGACAGATGATCAATGTTGACACGGGCGCAAGTTCTTACTACTGGATCAGCGGATCTGACTCAACCACAGCAAATCTTCCTCCGGGCGATTGGCAATTTCATATCTGGTCAAATCAAGCTGGGCTCACACGCGATGATATAACTTCAAATAGCGTTGATACAGATTACACGGATGGTGTACTCACGGTTGATGGACCTGAAGCACTTCTCATCACCATGCCAGAATTGTTCACCTTGTCTGGAACGGTTACAGACACAGATGACAATCCAATCGCCTTTGCTTGGGTAGAAATTATGGACACGAGCACTAGTTTCTATTCTGGTGCCGTGACCGATGAAACAGGTGCTTACTCTGTTTCACTCGCCGCGGGAACGTATCAAGGAACGGTGTATTATCCAGGATTTGTGATCGATCCAGCTTCTGTGGAGGTCACGGATGATACGACACAAGATTGGGTGGGTGCAATTGCGAACCGCACGATTAGCGGTAGTGTAACCGTCGATTCAGTCGGTGTGCCATATGCATATGTGCAAGGTTTGGATAGTGATGGAACGGTTGCCGGAGCGCAAGCAGATGCTGATGGAGTCTTCGAGCTGTGGGTAACAGATGAAACATGGACACTCACCGCGTACGGATATGGATTTGAACCGAGCGATACGACCGATGTTGAGGTGAATAGTGAAAATGTGACTGGAGTTGAGCTTGTGCTCGGCGCTGTGGTTGATCTCGCGGCTCCAGAATCATTGTCTGTAACTCCATCGGCTGGAGGTGTTCTGCAAAGTGATGACGCAGGCGTAGACATCATTATTCCAGAAAATGCGCTTGGAACTGATTCTACTTCGAGCGATATTGTGACCGTAACGGAAACAAACAATGTTGTTGATACGCAAACAACGGACGTGATTGGAAATGGTATTGAAGTGGACGTGTCCGATTCCAATGGCGCGGCTGTGACACAGTTTAATGATGATCTTACGTACACATTTACGATGACTGTTGAAGAATTGGCAGAAGAAGGAATTGATACGGTTGAAGAAGTGGAAGCATTGACGATTTCTTACTTCGATAGTTCAGGTTCTTGGATCGCTGGTGGAACGACCGTGACGTATTACGACGTAGACGATGTGCAGATAAGTGAGCCAGCTGATGACCTGTCTGACGTCTCCTACATCGAACTTGTTGCTGGATTTGATCACACCACGTTGTTCGCAGTGACGACATCGAGCGATGTGACTTCAGAAGAGGCACCAGCAGAAGATAATGGCGGTGGCGGTGGCGGCGGTGGTGGCGGAGGCGGAGGCGGAGGCGGTGGATCGTCATCAAGCTCTTCGTCAACAACGACTACAACCGATACGACAACCACGACCGATACAACGACGGATACGACGTCAACAGAAACCACATCAGAAACGACGACAGAAATGACT
>CAYYFM010000050.1:0-17485 GCA_964471375.1 uncultured Gammaproteobacteria bacterium | reverse complement strand
GGTAACGTCACTGGTGCAACCGCTGTGAACCTAAACGCTGGAACAGCTGGCTCAACAATCACAACAACAGGTGCTGGAGACTTCACTGTCGCCTCAGGAGATGACGTCGTCATCAACGGTGC
The DNA here is from genome assembly GCA_964471375.1 of uncultured Gammaproteobacteria bacterium. GTDB lineage: Bacteria > Patescibacteriota > Patescibacteriia > UBA9934 > GWF2-40-263 > YC12-FULL-57-11. The sequence goes on along the minus strand of CAYYFM010000050.1, from coordinate 17,363 downwards.
TGGTGCAAGTGCTGCCATCAGTATTGGAACTTCCGCTGTAGCACACACCATTGCGATTGGTAACTCAACAGGTGCCACAGCTCTCAGTGTTACGACTGGAGACAACACAACAAACGCGATTGATATCCAAGAAGGTGCCAACAACTACATTAATATAAATACAACAGATGGAGCTGAGAATGTCGCGTTTGGAAATTCAATGACCAATCCAACATTTACCTTCCTAGGTACTGGGCTTGCGACACATGCTGGTGGTTTAACAGTAAATGGCAACACTGCGATTGGTGATGCCGTTAGTGACACACTCAGTATTGCTCCGACAACTCTTTCATTCTTGCTTGAAAACGCTCACACCGTTCAAATTGCGGACAGTTCCACTGGCGGAGCGTCTGGTGGTGCGCTCACTGTCAGGGCTGCAGCAGGTAGCACTACTGGTAATGGTGGAGTACTTGCTCTTATTGGAGGAGCGTCTGGTGGCGGTGCAACTGGTAATGGAGGAAATGCAACTCATACTGGTGGAGCTGCGCTGTCTACCAACGGATCTGGAGGAGCCGCAACTGTCATTGGTGGAGTTGCAACAGGAACAGGAACTGGAGGTGCAATTTCTATCACTGGTGGCGCTGGTGTTGCAGGTGGAGGTGGAACTGCAGGAGGTGTAACAATAGATGCAGGTGCTGCAAGTGGCGGCGCTGCTCTTGGCAGTGTAAGCATTGCGACAACAAACGCGTTTAATACCACAATTGGAAGCGTGACATCGCTTGGTACAATTACTCTTGGTCAGTCAATAGGTACAAATATAATTGCGATCGGAGGTGCAAATACTGGTGCTGCTTCAACACAGACGATTAGCATCGGTATTGGTACAACGAATGATGACACAGCTGATAAAGTTATTAACATAGGTACAAGCTCAGGTGACAACGATATCATTATTGGCACAGGTGGCAATTCATCGAGTCTTTCCCTTAGAGCTGGTACTGGTACCCTTACCATTACAGCTCCTGCAAATGGAAGTACTACAAGCACAGAGCGTGTTTGTACAGTCTCATCAGCGGCAGCTGATGCAGGTGCATTGGTTGCAGCCATACTTGGCGACTGTGATAACACAGCTCAGGCTGACTTTGCTGAAATGTATCCTGTGCAAACGGGCGCAACGTTTGGAGACATCGTTGTTCCTGGAAGTACAGCTGTTACAACTCAGGATGGAAATACCATTGTTCAACTTGTGAAGTCATCCGTGGCTTATCAAGGGCCAGTCGCAGGTATTCTTTCTAACAGCTACATGGATGGTGTGACTGCTGGACATAACGTTGATGCCTCCGACAACCCAATGCCAGTTGCTCTCGTTGGACGTGTTCCAGTGAATGTGACGAGTGAGAATGGTTCGATCTCCGTCGGAGATTTCATCACGACCTCTTCCTCTGCTGGAAAAGGTATGAAAGCTACGGAGGCTGGTCGTGTGATCGGTATGGCGCTTTCAAACTTTGATGGTGATGATGGACAGGTTATGGTGCAGGTTGTGAACACTTGGTATCAACCAAGCTCATCAGATTCCTCTGATATCCAAGGTTCATCCTCTTCTTCACTCGACGCTGGTCAGGTGAGCGCAACATCTCTCGTTGTGGATGGAGATTCTGTCTTCAACGGCACAATCCTTGTTGCGGAACATCTCATTGGGTCTGGTGACATGGCAGGACGCGCTCGCATTACTTCTGGCGAAACATCTGTGCATGTTGAGTTCGAAGAAGAATATGCGTACCAGCCAATCGTGACAGCAACACAACGCACCGCACGCGATATTCCTGGATACTGGTGGGTTGAGGAGGAGTCCTCCACTGGATTCGATCTCGTGCTCGATGGCACACTTCCATACGATGTAGAATTCAACTGGATCGCGCTCGGAGTTGATGGTGGAAAGGTCACTGTGTCCGACGGATCGGTTCAGAACATTGAACTGTACGTCGTTGATGGCGGCTCTGGAGCTGCAGAAGTGAGCGTGAGCTCAGAGTCTGGATCGTCCAGCTCTGACAGCTCGTCCGACTCTTCTGAAAGCTCAGACAGTTCTGAGGAAGCTGTAACAGAAGAAGCTGCTACCGAAGGGGTGGCAGCAGAAGAAGTCGCTGCTGAAGAAGTAGTCGCTGAAGAAGCAGCAACCGCAGAGGTTGCTGCCGAAGAACCAGTCGCAGAAGTTGCCGCTGAGTAATCTAGAAACAGATAAGCCAGTCCGAAAATCGGACTGGCTTTTGGTTTAGCGTTCGCACCCTTGACAAAACTATTCGGTTGATTTTTTAACTATTTTTTGTTAAGATAGTAATCTATGATTGATAAAAATGATATTCAAATTATCAAACAAGCTGTTCAGGAAGTCATCAAGGATGATGTGAATCCATTTATCAAACAAGCTGTTCAGGAAGTCATCAAGGATGATGTGTATCCATTTATCAAACAAGCTGTTCAGGAAGTGATCAACGAGGATGTGTATCCACGATTAAAAAAAATCGTTCAGGAAGTCATCGAAGAAGATGTTCATCCTCATTTTGTTGATATCTACGAGCGATTTGATGAAATCGACAAGCGTTTTGTTGGTATCGATAATCGTTTTACTGGTATAGATGGACGCCTCGATAAAATCGATGGAAGACTTGATAAAATAGAATCGACGATGGTTACAAAGGACTATCTGGAGGATCGATTGGATGACTTTAAAGCGGATCTGAAAAATTCAGGTGGACAAGCCATCCAGCAAGTGAGGCGTCTCACAACGGAACTTCATCGCAACGGTGTGTTGACGGTCGATCAGACCATGCAGATTACCGCGTAAAAGACAGTGCTTGACAGCCTGTCTTTTCACTTCCCTCGTCCACAGGCAAGGATCTTGCCTCTGATGCTAGTCGTGCTAAGATGGCTGGGAAAAAGTCTCTTATGGCAATTGAATCAAAGATGCGTCGAGGCCCAGTTTTTGGGACAGAAAACGAAGAACCAAAGAAAACACCTTGGATTGGCATTTTTTTGTTCGTTTTCCTCGTTGCTGGTGGGGCAGGAGGATGGTATTGGTGGAAGATACAACCGACTGGGATGGACGTGCTTTCCGGACTGCAGGAAGTCACTGACACTGGCCAAGTTGATGTGCAAAGTGGGACATATCAAGCTGTATTTCTCGACAATGGACAAACGTATTTTGGAACGATCGAAGATCGAGCACCAAAGGAAGGATACATCCGACTTGCGAGTGTGTACTACCTCGACTTTCGACAAAATCCGCAAGACACGACACTGCCAGCAAATGAACTCAAGCTCGTGAAACTCGGCGGGGAAGTGCACGGACCAGACGACTACATGGATATTAATACAGAACACATTTTATTCACGGAGGATCTACGTTCTGACTCAAAAGTCGCGCAAGCCATCGCTGACTACGTGAGCAAGAAATAAATGACGATATGAATTTTACAAAACTTTTTTCCGCTCTCACCCGCTGGTCTCTCTACGTATCTTTCTTTCTCGTTCCATTGTTCTTTCTTCCATGGACAACCGACGCGCTTGAAATCAACAAGCAAATGTTGCTCGTGATTCTTACACTGCTTTCCCTCGTCTCGTGGCTAGGTTCCATGGTCATGACGAAGAAGCTTTCGTTTCGATCTGGTTGGATCAATTTACTCCCAGCACTTTTTCTTGTGGCGGTTCTGGTCTCATCCATCTTCTCACTTTCTGGCTACCAAACATGGGTCGGACAAGCAAGCCAAGAGTACACAAGCTTTCTCACGATCACAATGCTTGTCTTAGGATTTTACGTGACGCTTAACACGGCAAATACAGCCGCGGTTCAGCGTCATTTGCTTTGCGCGATTCTTTCTTCGGCAGCTCTTTCAGGAATTATCGGTTTACTCTCCATGTTTAACATTTTTCATCTTCCATTTGCCTTTGCCGCAGGAAATGGATTCAATACAGTCGGAACCGTTAACGGTTTGGCAACATTTCTTTCCGTCGCGATGTTTATAGGTCTCGCGGCATGGCTCGTGTCTGGCAAAGGAAAAGAACAGGTGATTCCACAAGGAACGTGCGGCGTCATTATGCGTGTGGCGATTATTCTTGTCACACTTTCTGCAGTCATCACATCCGTCGCCGTTGATTTCTGGGTGCTTTGGGTCATCAATATTATCGGAGTGCTTTTGCTCTCTGCATTTGGATTTTTGCAATCAGATTCCTTCCCAGAATCACGACGATTTGCGCTTCCATTGTTTATTCTGCTTGTGTCCGTTCTTCTCATATTTGTTCGCACACCACTTGCTTTGAATCTCCCTGTTGTTGTTTCTCCTTCTTACAGTTCGTCATGGAATATTTCGAAGGATGTGTTGTCGGAAGGAATTCCACGCCTCCTTCTCGGATCTGGGCCAGGAACGTTCGCATTTGACTATTCCAAATATCAAACGAACGATGTGAACGGAACCATTTTCTGGAACTTGAGTTTTGACCGATCCAAGTCACATGCCATAACGGCTCTTGCAACATACGGCGTTGTTGGGACAGTGCTTTGGTTGCTCGTTATGCTTGCCGTGGCCTCTCTTTCCCTTGCGCGTCTTTTGACTGATCGCGATTCCGAAGCATGGAAAATGACGTACGTGACATTTTCTGGCTGGGCCGTGCTATTTGTATCGCATCTTGTCTACTCATCAAATTTGACCCTGTCATTTTTACTCTGGGGTCTCACTGGTCTTCTCGCCGCTCAAGCGGTAAAAGGGGTGAAAGAAACTGACTTTGCTCGCTCACCACGCATGGGACTTGGATTCTCTTTTGCCTTTGTCGTTGTTGCGGTTGGTGTTCTTGGCACGTTGTTTGTAACAGGAAATCGATACGCCGCAGAAGTCGCATTTGCGAAAGCCGTTCTACTCGATCAGTCAGGAGGTGATATGAAAGAAGTCATAAACGAACTTGGGGTTGCGGTGTCGCATAATTCGTTGTCAGATGTATATTATCGCAATTTGTCATCTGCATTACTCGTGCAAGCACGAAATGAAATTGCTTCTGCTGGAACAACAGAACTAACGGCCGATCAGCGCACAACGGTTTCAAATTACGTGTCTGCGGCGGTGAACGCCTCAAAACGCGCGACAGATATTGAACCAAATAACGTTTCGAACTGGGTGGTACGTGGAGCGATTTATCGCGATGTAATGTCGTTTGTTACCAATGCAGAAGACTTTGCTGCTGCAACGTTTCAACAGGCAAATATTCTTGAACCTGGAAACCCTTCACATCTCGTGAACTTAGGTCGCATTTATCTCGCAGTTGCTGATCGCGCAACGCAACTGAAGTCAGCGGAGAATGCTGAGCTTGCGGCAACAGCCGCGAAGTCTGAAACCGATCAGCTTGCTTCAGCAGAACAAGCTTTCATAGTAGGGATTCAACTGAAACCTGATTACGCTCCAGCTCACTACTATTTGGCGGCAACGTACGAACGCCAAGGTCGTTTGCAAGATGCGGTCACTCGTCTCGCCGCCGTACGCAACACAGCTCCAAACGATATCGGACTCGGATTCCAACTCGCGATGCTTTACTTGCGCGTTGAAAATTACGATGCGGCTCGTGTGGAACTCGAACGTGTCGTCGCCCTTTCTCCACAGTATTCAAACGCGCTTTGGTTCCTCGCTTCGTTATATGAAATTAAAGGCGAGCAACAAAAGGCGATTGCTGCGGTTCAAATTGTGGCAAATTTAAATCCGAACAATCAAGCCGTTACGTCACGTCTCTCGCGACTGCAGGCAGGAGAAACAACAACGCGCATCCCAGGGCCAGTCGAAGATACAGCAGGAACCGCGACAGCCGTTGACGCAGGAGAAGTGGTTCAAGAAGGAGATGTCGTGCCAGAAGGGGAAGAAGGAGGAGTTGTGACAGAAGACACAGGAAACGAATAATCAAAATGACCGGCTACATGCCGGTCATTTCTTTTTCTGCTTGGACGATTGTTTTTCCTGTAAAAGTGATACGTGCCTCTTCTGAATGTCCGACAGGTTTTAATACGGCAAATTTCTGGAGCACGTCGATGGGACGTTCTGCATGGACAAGAGCGACAATATCTTTATTTGCTGTTTCGTAAAGTAAGATCACGAGTTTTGCTTCTGGAGTCGACGCAATCAATTCGTCGATAACGTCGGCAAGATCATGTTCTTCCGCACCCGCATGGAGAAAGTCTTGCTGGGATAACAGAGTCCATACCATGTGACGCGTTGTATCGACTTTGAGTCGAGCGAGCGCGCGACCCCACAGTCGGAGCGTCGGAACAGACCTCGTGCGATATAAGTTATGAACAATCAATTCACGTTTGGCTCCACGTGCGAGGAGTTTGCTCGCGGTTTGAAGCGTTTTTGGCGTCACATTTTTTGTCTTGAATGATTTTGTTTTCGCAATCATTCCTGTCAGAAATGCCGTTGCAACATCTTCGTCCATGAGCCCAGGTTCTATTGCTTCAATAAGATCGTGACAGACTTCACCACAAGACACGGCGGTGAGATCAACGACGTTGAGCTGGCCGTAATGTTCATTTTCTGTCGCGTGATCGATATTGATGATCGGAGTGCGGTAGAAAAAGTCTGGGTGGTCGGTATAAAGCTGTGCACAGCGTTCGAGGTCAGGAGAACCGATGCAGAGGATGAGGTCGTATCGATAGCCTGTCGAGGAAACGTTTAAGTCTTTCACATCCCAGAACCCTTTTTTTGGAGCAAGGTGAATGACGAGTTTATCATCTTTCATTTCGTACGTGAGTTCATCAACTTTGGTTTTGGACGCGTCCATTTCGATAACAAATCGACGGAGGTTTTCGAGTGTTGGTTTGACCCCTTCATGTCCAGACAAAAAATGAAGATTTTTTGGAGTCGTCCCATCAGCAGCAACGATGTCTGCCTGTTTCTCAAGTTTTGCGAGGACTTTTTGTAATCCCAGAGCCGTTGCATACCCATCCGATCCAGCCCCCCTCGGAACGCAAATAAGCGGACGATTCGCCCGCTTGATGGTTTCAAGTACCTGTTGTGTAGACCCCAGTGCCATGTTTGTTCAGGAACACTAAGTGCCGGTCGAGACCGACACTTAGTGTTCTTTAGTTGGTCGAGACCGACACTTAGTGTTCTTTAGTTTGAATGTGTCAGTTATCATCAACAAGCATGGGAATAGCTGATATTACTGGACGTTCAAGAAACCGTCAATACAGTCACAAGTTTGCTGAAAAGCCTGTTTTCCCGTATTCTATGGCTGATATGGACAAACCTGACATTCCGAAGGCGTACGAGTCGAAGGACTACGAGGATGCCATTTATGCCGCTTGGGAGGCAAGCGGGTTTTTTAATCCCGACAACTTACTGGGTGAACGTCCAGAAACGTTTTCTATCGTTTTGCCTCCTCCGAATGTCACTGGAACGCTCCACATGGGCCATGCGGTGATGCTAGCGATCGAAGACATCATGGTGCGCTTTGAACGCATGCGTGGCAAGAGAGCCCTGTGGATACCTGGAACAGATCATGCGGCGATTGCGACGCAAGCCAAGGTCGAAAAATTGCTCATGAAAGAAGAAGGGAAGTCGCGGCATGATTTAGGACGGGAAGTTTTTCTCGACCGTGTACAGCAGTTTGCAGCAAAAAGTCACGACATCATCGTAAATCAAGCAAAAAAAATGGGCGCCTCTCTCGATTGGTCACGAGAAGCCTACACCTTAGACGCTCCACGCTCTCTCGCTGTTCGCACCGCATTCAAACGAATGTACGACGACGGTCTCATTTATCGTGGCAATCGAGTCATCAATTGGTGTTCACGTTGTCAGTCAACGCTTGCCGATGACGAAGTAGATTATAAAGAAACAAAGGCAAAATTTTATTATCTGAAATATGGTCCGATTACGATAGGAACGGCGCGTCCAGAAACAAAATTTCTCGATAAGGTGATTGTGGTTCATCCAGATGATGAACGATACACAGATATTGTTGGGAAGGAATTTGATGTTGAATGGATCGAAGGGACTGTCCGAGCGAAAGTGATTGCGGATAAAGCATCAGACATGACGTTTGGAACTGGCGCCATGACGATTACGCCAGCACATAGTCACGAGGATTTTCAAATTGCGAAAGAGCATGGATTAGAAGTCGTTCAGATTATCAGTGAGGACGGAACGTTTACATCTGCCGCAGGAGCGTTTGCAGGAAAGAATGCACGGGCGAGTCGTGACGAAATCGTCGCTGTTCTTGCAAAGAAAGGACTTGTCGAACGCATCGATGAAAATTATGTGCACAATCTGTCTGTTTGTTATCGTTGCGAGACTCCCGTGGAGCCTCTGCCAAAGTTGCAGTGGTTTATTGATGTGAATAAGGAGTTTAAGCGTGATGGGAAGCAGGTGACATTGAAAGCATTGATGCAGAACGCGGTTCGTTCAGGCGCGATCAAAATTCTTCCAGAACGGTTTGATAAAACATATTTCAACTGGGTGGATCATCTGCGTGACTGGTGTATTAGTCGTCAGCTATGGTTCGGACACAGGATCCCGGCGTGGTATAAAAAAAAGGAGCCAAAAGGGCCAAATGAGCCAGAGGAGCCAAAGGATTTGGATGTATTTGTTGGACTAGAGGCGCCAAAAGGGGATGAATGGGTGCAGGATCCTGACACATTCGACACGTGGTTTTCTGCAGGGCTTTGGACGATTTCAACGCTCGGCTGGCCTGACCAAGGCTCTCAGACCCTTCAACAGCTCCGAACCTATCATCCTACTTCTGTCCTAGAAACCGGATACGACATCCTGTTCTTTTGGGTTGCACGCATGGTGCTCATGACAACGTATCTTGTTGGGGAAGTTCCGTTTAAGACGGTCTACTTGCATGGGTTGGTACGAGATGAACAAGGCCGAAAGATGAGTAAGTCGCTCGACAATGTCATCGATCCGCTCGATATGATTTCGAAGTACGGCGCTGACGCGACGCGTCTTTCGCTTGTGATCGGGTCAACACCAGGGAATGATTCGAAGCTGTCCGAAGAGAAAGTCGCAGGGTATCGGAATTTCACGAATAAGCTGTGGAATATTTCGCGGTTTGTGTTAGGAAGTGTTGAAGTCCAAAGGACTGTTAAATTCCCAGGGACTGTTAAATTCCCAGGGACTTTAGTCCCGTCAGGAACTAACGCCACTAAAGTGGCTAGGAACCAAGAGTCCCTTGCTGATCGCTGGATTATTTCTCGGTTGAATACCGTTGTTGCAAGTGTGACACGAAAGCTTGAAGCGAACGAACTTTCTGCCGCAGGAGAAGAACTACGGGATTTCACCTGGAATAATTTTGCGGACTGGTATTTGGAAATCGCAAAGATTCAGAAAGGGGAGCATACAGATCAGATTCTTCTTCATATCCTAGAGACAATTCTGAAACTCTGGCACCCATTCATGCCGTTCGTGACAGAACAGATATGGTCCGAATTCCCAGGGACTTTAGTCCCGTCTAGCACTGATGCCACTCCCACCGACACTAAAGCTTTGGTGGGTAAAAAAGTGGCTAGGAACTTATTACTCGTCCAACCTTGGCCGACCGTGACACAGAGTGCAGACCCAGACGCAGAAAAAGAATTCGCGTTTATCCAAGAAATCATCGGAGCGATCCGCAATCTTCGTGCGGCAAATAAGATCGAGCCGATAAAAAAAGTTTCGATCATCGTCGATCGCGAAATTCCCGAACATGAAATCATCAAACAGCTCGCGCGCGTATCAGACATCACGGTCGGAGAAAAACCGGACGGATCCGTCTCAACCGTTGTCGGATCACTCACGATCCACATTCCACTCGCGGGACTTGTTGACATTGAAGCCGAGCGAATACGTCTGACCAAAGAGCGTGATGAACTTATCACATATATCACTTCGATCGATACCAAACTCTCCAATACCGAATTCACTGGAAAAGCCCCAGAAAAAGTCGTTGTCCAGATGAAGGAAAAACGCTCTGATGCCGCAAGTAAACTGGCTGCGATTGAAGCACAGATTCAGACGTTATAATGCTCATCTCCCTATGCACGCACTCCAACAGGCAAAACAACAGGTTCTTACAGAGCTTAAAAAAGCAATCGGCAAAACGTACACGCCGTCTGTTGAAGAACTATCATATCCACCAGATGCGAAGCTTGGCGATTTGTCGTTTGCCTGTTTTGTGTTGGCAAAAGGGTTAAAACGGAATCCGAATGAGATTGCGAGTGAGATCGCGGCGAAGATTGGACCAAAAGGTTTTTTGAAATCAATCGTGGCGGTTGGCCCGTATGTAAATTTTCATTTAGATGATGTGGTGTTTGCAGATGTGGTCATGACAGAAATTACAGACGGAAAGGATCGGTATGGAATGTCTGATGTCGGGAAAGGGAAACGCATCATGGTTGAGTTCGCGCAACCAAACACCAACAAAGAGATTCATGTTGGACACTTGAGAAATTTTATTGTCGGACAAATGGTGGTGGATGTATTGAAAGTAAACGGCTACGATGTGATTCCAACGTCGTACATCAATGACCTTGGAACACATGTTGCAACCTGTTTGTGGGCTTTGAAAAAATATCATGACGGAGTTGTCCCTGAAGGAGAGGAAGTGATCGCGTTTCTCGAGTCCTGTTATTCCCGCGGGATGCAGGAGGCTGTGGATAACTTAGAGGTAAAGAAAGAAATTTCCGTTATTTTTCAGCAATTGGAAGCCCTCAAAGGCTCCTCTGTGTCTGCTTGGAAACGGACACGAAAGCTTTCTCTTGATTACATAAAATGGGTGTTTAAAGATTTGAATCTGACGATCGATGTTTGGTATTACGAATCAGATTTAGTGAAGGATGCAAAACGGGAGATCGAGAATCTCGTTGAAAAAGGGATCGTCAAATCCAGTCAAGGAGCATGGATCGTTGATTTAGAAAAAGAAAAACTCGGCGTGAACCTTCTTGTAAAAACAGATGGAACTCTTTTGTATAACGCAAAGGATATTGTCCTCGCTCTTCGCAAAGAAGAAGATCATCATCCTATGCGTTCGCTTTACGTGATTGATGCCCGACAATCTCTCGCGATGCAACAGCTGTTTGCAACGCTCAAGCGAATGGGGTTTCAAAAAGAGCTTCAGCATGTCTCGTATGAGTTTGTGACGCTCAAAGATGGTGCCATGTCGTCTCGCAAAGGGAACATTGTTCGCTATGAAACGTTTCGCGATGAGATGATAGAAGTGGCTGTGGACGAAACAAGAAAACGTCATGAAGATTGGGACGAGAAAAAAACGCTCAAAACCGCGCGAGCCATCGCGTTTGCGGCGATTCGGTTTGGTATGTTGAAACAGGATCTCGATAAACAGATCGTTTTCGACAAACAAGAAGCAATGTCTTTCGACGGCTTTACGGGTCCGTATCTCCTCTACTCGTACGCAAGGATGCAGAGTATTTTAAGAAAGGGGAAGAAGGTTCGTAGGTTCGTAGGTTCAGAGAGCCTAGGTCAACAGATGCGATTGTCTGTGGAGCACCGCCTGCTTACCTTGCTCGCCAAATACCCCGAAACAGTCTTCCAAGTCGGCCAAACTCTTCATCTTTCTTCATTAGCTCAATATCTATTCGAACTGTCCAAAACGTTCTCCGAATATTACGACCAAGTTCCTGTTTTGTCCGCGCCACCCGAACTTATCGCAAGTCGTGTTCAAATGGTCAGATCTGTAGCACAGGTTCTCAAAAACGGCCTCACCTTGCTTGGTATTGATCCTGTGGATGAAATGTAGAAAATAGACCTGTTGCCAAAAAAGGACTCGTATTTACGAGTCCTTTGTGTTGATGAAATCTGATTTGAGTTGGATCAATCCGAGAGCCATGAGGAAGTAGGCAATGAGATAAAGAACGTCACCATATTCGCTCACTCCCCATGTGCCAGCATAGGCTTGATACAGAAAGTTATAATCCGCGAGATATTGGACGGCGAGAGCGAGGAGAATGAATAACACCTTCTTTTTCATGATTCCACCGAGCGTTTTTTTCGAAAGCAGATAGGTGAGCAAAGCAATCGAAACGTAGAATGCTTGCCCGAGTGGATATCCAAAATCGAGGAAGACGCGAATGGGATCGGACCAATCAAACTCATAGCCTTTCAAGAAGTAGAGATAGGAGAGGCCAAGGATAACAACAGGAATGATAACGGCTTGTAGTTTACTTGAAACAGATTTGAGCGAAATTCGGATTCCAGATGCACGCGCGAGCATAAAAATTCCGTAGGCGTAAAATGGAATGCTTCCAAAAAATCCAACATCCGCAAGAGATGGATACGGCATTTCAACGCTGGCGAATAGATTATAGAAACTAAAAACACTCTGGCCAAATACTTGGAGAAGTAATCCGATTGCAAATGCCATGATGGCGCGTCCCATGACGCTTTTCATTCCTCCCCATGCTTTTGCGATACACAATCCCCAAACTCCTCCCCAGAGGGCAATGGCTTGGTACGAAGCTCCCCAAAGTCCTTTTTCTTCGATCGTTCCATTTGAGCCTGTTAAGATGACCCACCAGGTAAAGAGGGCACCAAATAAACCAAAGGCAATGTTTTTTGACCAATCTTTTTTTTGTTCTGTTGTGTCTGATGTTGGCATATGTACAGGAACTATTCTACCATAAAATCATTTTTCAAGCGATGTAATTCGGTATTTTCGAAGATAATGAGATGGATGAAACCCTTTTTTACACATTCTGAGTCCAGGGAGACCAAGATCTTGTTGATAGTTGAGAAGCTGACATCCATCTGCCGCAAGAATTTTTGCTGTTTCTTGCATGAGGTATTGATAGACTCCTACACAACGATTCGGATCTGCTTTTTCAAAATGCAGCATCGCATACGGACCGTCCAAGCGTTCACTGATGGTGAATCCAGCGAGTTCGTTGTTTACAAAGATTCCGACTCCAAGAAGATCTTTGACAGACGCGAAATCTAGTGCTCGTGACATGGCCTTGAATTCATTTTCTGTATGAGCGACTGGCAACCCCTTTCGTTTCGCCCACGCTAAAAAAAATTCGATCAGCATTTTTTGGGTTGAAGGATTCGTCAGATCGAGAAGATGGGTAGAGGACTGGTAGGATTTTTTGAATCGAGTGACCAAATTTCGGTTTGGTTTTAACCTACTTCCATGAAATTCTAACAGTCGGTCGATGGAGAGAATGTAGTCATGATTATCTGGATCCTCCGTAATCTGGAATTTATCTGGGTGGATACTTCCGAGTGACGATTCAGGGAGCAATCTGATTTCAGGTTTGATTCCTTCATTCTTCATGTACAGAAGGAGGGTTTGCGCGGTCGTGTCCGTGTTGGTATCTCCAAGAAACGAATAGACAGGCTCTCCCGTTAAATAATCCGCAAACCGAACAACAAGATTCCCATCGAGCACAGAGTGTGCAACTAAATTATTCGTATTCCAGGAAAATAAACTTGTAAAATTGAAATCAGAATAGGGATGGAATCGTGCTGTTTGCGATTCAATCTGTTTATAATGGTCAAGCGACAGACGTTCAAAGTGAGGGAATGCTTGCGGCATATCGACTTAATCAGTTTACTCGCACTTGCAGTTTCCTGACAATGAAAAGCGTGATATAGTACACAGGTAGGTATGGTACAGATACAACAACTTGCCGAGCGGATCATTTCGGAGCAGGAGCTTGTGATAGGTCCGCTTGCTTGGCGTGAGGCGAAAAAGGTGCATGGGCTTACATACGACCATGGGAAAGTTTCCATGAGCGGGGACTCCAAAAAGGTTCTTAGTGATCTTGTGCGTCGTTATGAAGGTCTCTTTGGCCCCGCTTCACTCGATGTTTGTCGTGAAGCAGTCAAAACGCTCGTTGCCAGTGTCCCCGCTTCCGAGGTTCCGGAAATGTTGAGATAAATCGTTCAATACTACGAAACAATGTATTTCGTAATTTCTGTATTTCCGTAATTCTGTATTTTTCTGTAGTATGTAACGAGATATCCTATGCCGATTGCTGATGCGATTAATAAAGAGCTGTATGCGCGCAATGCGGAGCTTGCCGTGCGTAACAAGACGCTCTCTTTGCTTCGAAAAATTGATGAGGTGACACTTGAGACACTCGAGACAGATCAGATGATCGCTCGAGTTGTTTTGTTACTCGACGAGGAGTTTTCATATCCGTTTGCGGCGGTTGGGTTGGTAGACATTAAAAAGCGTGAGTTGTCCTGGCGGTCATTTGCTTGTCTCGATACGACGATTCCGCTTTGTCGTTCCACAGAATCTTTAGGGAAGGTAAAATTGACAAACCGTACTCATCCGTGTGTCGAGGCATTGAAGACAAAACATCGCGTGGTCGCTAAATCACTTTTTGAAGTGTTGGGAGCGGGTGTGAATCCAGCGCTGACGAAACAGTTTGAAAAACAAGCGGCGATAAAAAGTGTTCTCGTGTTTCCGCTTGCAACAGGAAGTGACCCTATTGGAGTGCTTGTGATCGGAATGAATCGGCGAGCAAACGACCTGTCACGGCTGGAAAAAGAAACGTTTGGGTCGCTCATTTCTCTCATCACGATCGCGATTGAAAAGGCGCAAACGTATACGTCTTTGCAAGTAACGACGAAGAAATTGCGATTAGCAAATACAAAGCTCAAAGCACTTGATTCGCTCAAGAGTGAATTTTTATCGATTGCTTCTCATCAGTTGCGTACTCCGCTTGCGATTATGAAAGGCTACGTTGCCATGCTTGATAACGGAATGCTTGGGAAGCTCACAGGTGAACAAAAAGATGCGCTGAAAACAGTCGGAACAAGTACAGAACAACTTATTATGCTTGTAAATCATCTGCTTGATTTGACGCGTATTGAAGCAGGAAAGTTGCAGGTGAAGATGGAAACGATTGATGCGACGGAGATTGTGAATTGGGTCGTTAAGTTTATCAAACCAAAGATTTTGGAAAAGAAACTTACCCTCAACTGGAAACCGAATGGAAAGGTCATGGTGCAGGCAGATCCTGAGAAGTTGAAGGATGTCGTCATGAACTTTATGGATAATGCAGTTAAGTATACAGAGAAGGGAAGTATTACCGTCTTACTGTCATCTGCAGACGGTTTGGTGAAGATTGCCGTAACAGATACGGGATATGGGCTGACGGCCGAAGATCAGGAGTGCATGTTCGAGAAATTTGCGACCGGTTCTGCATCAAAATTCGTCAAAACAACGTCCGGAATTGGTCTGTACGTCTGTCACAAACTCGCCGAGGCAATGGGTGGCACCGTCACGGCCGAAAGCAAAGGAAAAGGAAAGGGATCGACATTTACAGCAACGTTTAAGGCATAAGATTCGCATGGTATGAAATTTACAGAGCGCGGATCATCTTTTGTCGAGTCTGTTGCTTCTCGACAGGAATCTTTCGTTAAACGTACAAAGAAAGCTGCGGCAATTGTTGCTCGTATGGTGGCTTTTGGTGGCTTCATTGCGGTTGGAGCCGAATCTGCACGAGCGGATACGATTTCACCTCCACAAGAGTCAAGGGAGACCGCATCTGAATTAACAATGATCCATGAGGTGGAAAATACAGATCTTGAGACAACGATATTTCAACAACGAAGGCAGAAGGTTGTCGAACATGTAGAGCGTATCTTTGATACCGCAAGCGAACAAGAGAAGGAAGCATATGCTCTGCGCGAGCAGCGTATGCAAGAGTTGCATCTGACGACCGTTCCTGAATACGCACGGACACTTGAGCGAGGCGTGCTTCTTGGTACCTCCCTTAAACCCGGATCGTTCGTGACTCAACACGAAGACCGTCTTTACGAATTCGTTCATATAATCGACCTGCTTCCCGAAGACACACCACTTCTTTTTGATTCCGCTGCTTCCGCAGAAGTTTATCAGCAGTGGTTACTTGAACGAGGGTTTGACCAAACAGCCGCGAGAATTCATCCGGAGGAGCAGCACGTTCTTTTAGAAAATGATTATGGAGCTTGGGCGCAAGATGTTGGCGAATTTGTGATGAATGGGAAAGAATCTGTGCTTCTCACGAATACATTTAATCGTGCAACAAAGGTATCGACAGAAGAAACACCATCTACCTACACACTTGAACAGGCGCATGTGGTGGTAGATGGTGGAGATACGACGGTCACAAACCGACATGTTCTGGTTGGGAGCTCTACGGTGGATCGTACGAGAGATACCCTTTCGCGTATGGGTCAAGATTCGAGTGACGCGAGTGTGAAACGGGGTCTTGAAGAAACGTTCGATAAGCCCGTTTTGTTTTTGCATCCTTCTGAAGCATGGTCCCCAACACTTTTTCATATAGACCAATACATCACTCCTATTGCGGACGATATGGTTCTTGTGGCGGATTACCATTACAACGATGCTGCGCGCGAACGTATTGTTGAAGAAGTGGAAGCATATGTTGCTGATTTGCGTCTGGATGACACCAAAAAAGGTCGACCGCCGCGCGCGGAATCTATTTACGAGACGATTCGAAATGATATGGTGAAAAGTGGGATATCAACCGCGCGTCAGAATGAATGGATGGTTAATGACGCAAAACGTATTTTGGACGCGGAGGGATACGAGATTGTTTCTATCCCTATATCTCAC
This sequence comes from uncultured Gammaproteobacteria bacterium, assembly GCA_964471375.1. GTDB lineage: Bacteria > Patescibacteriota > Patescibacteriia > UBA9934 > GWF2-40-263 > YC12-FULL-57-11. The sequence goes on along the minus strand of CAYYFM010000050.1, from coordinate 785 downwards.
GAGCGTCTTGTTCAAGGACAGAGCTACTTGAATGGAATGTTGTATAAAGGTACGGACGGAAAAACTCATTTTCTCATGCCTTCGTTTGAGGACACACGTGAAACAGACGCCGTCCGCGCCGTCATTGAATCACGAGGAATTGTTGTCACACCGATCGAAGACGCATTTTTTATTGGAGGAGGAAATATTCACTGTGCAACAAACGTTCTATGAGCATGACAACTTCACGAATTGCCATGTTGGTCCCCCTAGTTGTCACAAATATCCCTGAGCAACAGGTGATTATGTCTGGATTGCATCGTCTGACTCCAGCGGATCAAGACGTGTTGCTTCGCGCGCTTGAAACCCTTTACGAAGCGTCAAGATTTCCTTCTCCGTCGTCACCTGTGGGGGCTATTTGACCTGCGAGGATGGCATGTTAAACTCTCCTGGATATGTTTAAGCGTTCCGACGCACAATCGAGTATGCCTTCCTCAAACGGACAGGAGACCATTATTGCGCAGGGGGTGAAAGTGGAGGGAGATTTTACGAGTTCAGGAGACGTGGTGATCGATGGGGAGGTGTCTGGATCGATCCAGACCGCAGCTTCGTTACGCGTGGGGGATACGGCTAAAATTACGGCCGATGTGACCGCGGCGGTTGCGGTGATTGCAGGTGCTGTTTCAGGGAATGTAAAAATTCAAGATCGCCTCGAGCTTCTTGAATCATCGGTCATTCACGGTGATGTCGAGTGCCGTGTTCTGTCTGTCGCCCCAGGAGCAAGAATCAACGGCCGTGTGACGATG
>CAYYFM010000049.1:0-5783 GCA_964471375.1 uncultured Gammaproteobacteria bacterium | reverse complement strand
CCATCTTTAATTAACGCTTCGGCATAGCCCGTTCAAAATTGAGGCGAGACGAAGAGAAAAGTCTGAAGCATATCCGTAGATATGTTGAAGACTTATCTCAAAGTCGGAGCCCAATTTTGGACGGGATGGTGCCGGATGGTTCGTTAGAGATGGTATAATGTGAGATGATATCTGTATGAAATTTCTCCATCCAGAAGATGAACAAAAAGAACTGACGTATGAGGATGTTTTTTTACTACCAACACATTCGAATATTCCTTCGCGCATGAATGTAGACCTCACACCAATTGGAGATATTGGATTGAGCATCCCTGTTGTCGTTGCCAATATGACAGCCGTGGCAGGAAGACGCATGGCAGAAACAATCACGCGTCGAGGTGGGCTCGTCGTACTCCCACAAGATCTATCGCTCCCTCGTTTGGAATCGACGATCAAGTATGTAAAACAGTGTCATCATATTTTTGAAACTCCGGTCGTGCTTGGAAAAACTGAATCCGTTCAAACCGCGCTCAATCTTATTTCAAAACGTGCGCATGGGGCGGTAATTATTATTGACGAAGACGGAAAACCCGTTGGGATATTTACCGAAGCAGACGCCAAAGATCGCGATCGGTTTTCGATATTGGAAGATGTGATGACAACCAACTTAATCACGGTGTCAAACGAGCTCACACCTGAAGCGATGTATCACACTTTGCATGAGCGTCGAATTTCCATCGCCCCTGTCGTTGATGCGCAGAGCAAACTCGTTGGGGTCGTTTCCAAACGAGGAGCTCTTCGCGCGAATTTTTATCGTCCTGCTTTGAACGCACACGGACAAATGCTCACGAGTGTTGCGGTGAGTATCGGAAGCCATCTTGAGAAACGCGTTGAACGGCTCCTTTCACTTGGTGTAGACATTCTCGTCCTTGACGCGGCGCATGGAGATCAATCTCGCATGATCGAAGCCATTCGTTTCGTGCGTTCACAAATCGGTCCTGATCGACCACTTGCCGCGGGAAATATTGTTACGGAATCAGCTGCACGGGCATTTATTGATGCAGGCGCATCCATTCTCAAAGTTGGCATTGGTCCGGGAGCCATGTGTAAGACACGCATGATGACCGGAGTTGGCCGGCCGCAACTAAGCGCCGTTTACCGCATCGCACAGTTGGCCCGTCGTCGCGGAGTTCATGTCTGGGCAGACGGAGGAATCAAATATCCTCGCGATGTCGCGCTCGCTCTTGCTGTTGGAGCCCAAGCGGTCATGGTCGGTAGTTGGTTTGCCGGCACATACGAAAGCGCCGCGGATATTCAACGCGATGAACATGGCAGACTTTTCAAAGAAAATTTTGGAATGGGATCCGTTCGAGCGGTCAACGATCGTTCTCGTCATCTGAACGCGTATGATCAAGGTGTAAAACAATTTTTTGACGAAGGAGCAAGCCATTCAAAAATGTATTTGAAAGCAGGAGAGGAAAGCGTTGAAGATATCCTCGATCAAATCACGACAGGTGTTCGCAGTGCGTGTACGTATTCAGGAGCACACAATCTCACAGAGTTCTACGAAAAATCCATCCTCGGAGTACAAACATCAGCAGGCTACCGCGAAGGAACAGCCGTAAAAGAAAGCTGGACGTAAGAAAATCACTCACAATCTTCAGGACAGGAAATTCGTTCGACTTTCACGCAGACTCCGTCGCCACAATGGTCTGTTGGTTTTGTGTTAGGCGATATGGATGATGGTGTTGAGCCTGATGATGAACTGGATCCGTGTGCACTTGGACCTGAAGAGGAAGACGCGGTTCCTGAAAATAGCAACGTGGACGGCACGGAGTTGTATGTATTCACCCATGCATCGTACGAGCCTTCGATCGTTGTCCAGATGATTCGTCCTGCACTTACTTCGTCCGTGTATTCGTCAAGCTTCTTTGAAAATGCCTCGACATAGCTCTCCGTAAAATCCGGCTGACTATTCATGATCGTGACCGTATAAATTTGTCCGCTTGTGAGTGATCCGGCAGACTGCAAAGCAAGAAGTTTATCGAGTCCATCCCAATCACTTTCATAATGACCGACGTTCGGAAGAGCATTTGGATCGTCTGTTGTAAACGCGGAAGCACTCTTTGGTCGCCATACTCCAGAAATCCAAAGCGCTTCTTCATTCACATGGTTCCCTGTTCCACCGCCCCATAAAATTTCAGGCTTCCATTCATACGACGGATATTTTGAACCATGTGTTAACGTTGATAGATAAGATAATTTTGAACTCGATTCTGGACTGGCAATAAATCCTCCAACAACGTGCGATGGTTCCACGCCGAGAGTCGAGACAAGATACGCAACATCCGCGTAATTGTACCCATTTTTTTCATGCGAGTGCGGGTCGACCGCATCACCTAAATCCTCAACTAAATAACGGAGCAAATTTTTCCCGTTCGTTGTGCTATCCCCTTTGTCGTACGCATTTAATGCAAGGAGAAAATTCCAGTCAGACTGATAGTTGTATTTCGCGCCATGCTCGTTCACCATCTGCGCAAACTTCACAACCCCCGCTCGTTCCGTCGCGTAATCGTCTGTATCCGTCAGAAAATCTGGGTACCCAATGCTCGTTCCATCTTCACTGTGCGAAGCGATATTGACATAAATGACAGGGAGACCGTCTGATGTTGTCGTGTTCGAAGGAGTCGTAGTCGTCGTTGTTGATGTCGTTGATGTGACTGCCACTGTCGATTTTGATGACGGCGTATTTGAACTGTCTGATTTCGAAATCGGTTGACTGCCAGAGTCAGAAACAGATGTGCTGTCAGAGTTACTCATGGAGCTATACACAAAGGCTCCAACAAAAAATAGTCCACAAACGACCGCGATGATGCGAAAAAAATTTGCGGGTTTTTTAAAATGATTCAAAACAGACATAAAAAGTGTGATAAAGTGGATATAGATAAGTATACTCTCCTGCTATGCAAATACTATGACTTCACAATATCGATCGGCATTTCTGTACGCCCTGCTTGCTATTCTTCTTACTTTTTCAGGGATCCTTCTCCTTCTACCAAAAGATACGGAAACGACATCCCTTTTTCCGACCTCATCAACGTCGACACCCACAACAACATCGACAACAGCAGCACCTGCATCGACAACAGCGACCGCGACCGCCATAACAACACTACCTGTGACAGAATCTGTCCCTGATCAAAAAACATCTACAACCTCTCCATCACCTGTCGTAACGTCCACGAGTACAGAATTAGCAACCATTGTTTTTTCTGCAGACTTCTCGTCTGGTGATGGCTGTGCCGACCATAGCGATAGCGACCAATGCGATTTGTATACCGCACGTATTGATTTGAGCACAGGTGAAGTCAGTGATGTCTTACAACAAACGTACACATCGGTGAGCGAATCGTACCCTGTCTGGAATCCAAACAGAACAGTCGCTTACGCCAGCGTGTTTCAGACCGCGACAAAAAAACAGATCAATTACATCGACATACCAACGGGAAAAACAGGAACCCTTGTCTCAACCGCCACATGGCCTGAAGTCAGTCCAGACGGGTCGACGTTGCTCTATGCGACGAGTAACACAGATCTACTCATGACCGCGGCGTTATCAAATGGAGGTGTATCCATCGGAACTGCGACAGCACTCACAGGAACCAAACGACAACAAGATCCAGATTTTTCACCAGACGGTTTATCCGTCATCTTCCACCAGATTACCGACGCGGCACATGGAACGATTCTTGACATCGCAACAGGAACAACCGTTCAGTATTCCGACCGAAGCGGGCATTGTGCGTTCAGTGGACTTGGTGATTTCACTGTGTGTGATAACTCAAAAGGAGGCGGACTTTTCTCAGCGGCTTACAAAAATCGATCGCTTGAATCCAGTTCCCTTTTCACACCTGACTTGAAACCATCAGAGCTCACCGTCTACGACGACGTTTTTTCTTCCTGCAATGGCGCCAGTTTCAACTACCCAACATTTTGTGGCGACGACACACATGTGCTCGTCAGCACCTCTTGCAACACCGACAGCTCCGGAGGCGTATCTTTTTCCCGCCTCTTTCTCATCGATCTCTCAGGATCAACCCCAATCTACCACCCGATTGGAAAGTATCTCGCCGAAAAATCAAACGGCCCAGGCAAAAGCTCCTGGACCGTCGACTGCCTGCCTTAGTCCTCCGGAATATTTTCATCAATAGATGTGACACTTCCTTCCGCATAGTCTGGATCGTAATCCTCCGTGGAGAGAATCGTACGCGAGATTCGGTAGTTACCGTAAAACGCGTCCGGAATATCATCGATCTGTTTGTTCCAATCAGAACCGTACAAATCTTTTGCGACCTCTTCACTTGCAATCGGACGAAGCACTCCTTCTCGTGAAACCGTGTAAACGGTGTCTGCAGACAAAAACTTCACCATACGTTTTCCGGGATGGTACGTCACATTTTTTCCAAGCGCGTGCGACGCCATCTCGCCTTCCGTCACCTCGACGACATCTGAAAAATCCTCATACCAAGTGAAGAAAACCTTTTCATTTGGAAACGCATGGCGATCGCCATCCGTTGTGACATAATAGACTGCCTTGCACGTTTGATCTGAATCCTCATCTCCATCACAGCTCGTTTTAATGAGCGAACCAGCGTTATCTGTCGACGAGGAACTGGATGATGACGTTGTTGTATCTGACGTCGAGGTACTGTCAGAGGAAGTGTCAGAGGAACTGTCGGACGAACTGTCTGAAGACGAGTCGCTGGTCGAGTCAGACGTATCGTCAGATGATTCCGTCGTCGTCTCAGTTGTTGTTTCCTCGTCAGAAACATCCGCAGCAGTCACACCATCATTTGTGTGAGACGTTGAAACTGTTTTATACGCGTTTGTTGTTGACTGATAAATTCCCGGTGTACTGTTATATGTGTCAGCCCATGTCGACGCGACATCTTCGAGCGACATCCATACAATTCGTCCTGCGGCTGTTTCATCTTGCAAATCCTCAATATGAGATTGAACATCTGCGCGTTCACTCGCCGTAAGTAATTCATCCTGATCAACCATAATCGTCGCCGTGTTCATCACTTTTGTTTTGAGCTTTCCGGCAGCTTGTGCAGAAAGAAGCTCGTCGAGACCATCCCAGTCAGACGTATATGATCCAATCACTGGCAATGACGCGCTATCACTGTGCGTAAGAAAATTGTCATTATTTTTTGGTTTCCACACTCCAGATGCCTGCAATTCATCATCCCCCTGATGCCCCATACCAGATGCGCCCCACAAAACGGTCGGCTTCCAACTATAAGATGTGTAGATATCTCCCTGTTGAGTTGTCCACAAGTCCTCCAATTCAGACGATGAAGCAGGTGTTGCGATAAACCCTCCCATAACCCCTGATGGTTTATCACCTAATTGATCGATCAAATACGCATCATCGGCATAATTATACGTCGACTCGTGACCATGAACGTTCACAGAAAATCCTAAATCTTGTAAATACTCCACGATATTTTTTCCATCCGTCGCACTATCCCCATCATCAAAGGTGTTTGCGGCAAGCAAAAAATTCCAGGCGGATTGCCAGTTGTAAGTGACTCCTTCATCCTGAAGCATGTCTGCAAACGCAACTACGGCATCACGCTGCTCCCAAAAATCATCTTCACTCTCAGTGAAATCAGGGTACCGCGACGAGAAACTACTATCAGGCTGCTCATTATGTGTGACGATCGACACATAAATCGGCGGCATGGAAGCCGTACTCAATGCGTTTGCAGCCTGTGGGGCGATTGACAGGAATGAAAAAA
>CAYYFM010000048.1:0-13158 GCA_964471375.1 uncultured Gammaproteobacteria bacterium | reverse complement strand
GTTTTATAAAACACCGCATTCGGATTCACATTCGCCTTGTGTCCACTCGACAAATCGTCAATGACATAAACTTTAATCCGCCGCTTAATAAGCGCATCAACAATATGAGACCCAATAAATCCCGCTCCACCTGTGACAAGTGCTGATTTATATTTTGGCATAAGAGTGAGTAGCGTGTAGCGTTTAGCGTGTAGGATTTGACGTCATTTTATTTAACATTTTTAACACTTCTTCTAGCAAACTTGCAGCTTCATCCACTTTTTCTTCAGAAGTATATCGTAATCGGACGGAAATCAGTAACTGAGTCTCAACTTCTGATGCTGATCCAAATGCAATGCGCAAAAACCGCAAATAATCACCACTTCCTCTACGTCGATATCCTTCGGCGATATTAGATGGAATCGATACTGCCGCTCTTCTGATTTGTGATGTCAACCCAAACTGTTCGTGACTTGGAAATAAGCGTGATAATTCATAAGTCAAAATAACTAAATCCATTGACTTCTGCCAAACAATCAAGTCCTTATAAGATTGTGTCTGACGACTCTCCATAGAGACCTCTGCAAAAGTCCAGCACGGCTCCAAATCTGCCAGCTTTGCACCCGACACATTCACGATTCCTCACTGATATCTGCATATCACTTCGAAATCGTTCATGTGTCTGGCACAAATCTGTCTCGATTTGACCTCGCACTGGACTTTTGCAGAGGTCTCCATAGTAACTCTTGTCTCTCCTACACGCTAAACGCTACACGCTACTTCCTCCCAGCTACCTGCTCTTTCAAATACGCTTCCATAAACCCTTCCAAATCTCCATCCAGCACTCCGCGTGTATCACTTGTCTCGTAGTCTGTGCGATGATCTTTTACGAGCTGGTATGGTTGTAAGACGTAACTTCGGATTTGGTTTCCCCAATCTGCAGACTGGTACTCGCCGCGGAGGTCGGATTTTTCTTGTTGACGCTCTTGTAAGCGAATCTGAAACAGCTTTGCTTTCAAAATTTTCATCGCGGTTTCTTTGTTTTGCTGTTGACTACGCTCGTTTTGACAACTGACGGAAATTTTTGTTGGCAGGTGAACGACACGCACGGCGGAATAGGTCGTGTTCACACTCTGTCCACCATGTCCGCCAGCCATGAACGTGTCGATGCGCAAATCGTCTGGTTTAATCACGACTTCTGTATCAAGATCATCAAGCTCAGGAAGCACTTCAATCAACGCGAACGTAGTATGACGCATTTTCTCCGCGTCAAACGGTGAGATACGCACAAGTCGATGCACACCTGCTTCAGATTTCAGATATCCATACGCAAAGCGTCCTGTGATCCGCAATGTTAGGCTCTTATACCCAACTTCCTCCCCACGCGACTCATCGAGAATCTGTATATCCCATCCTTTCCCTTCACAAAATCGCAAGATCATCCGCATGAGCATCTGTGTCCAATCATTTGCCTCCGTCCCCCCTTGCCCCGCATGAAACGCCACAATTGCGTTCGCCCCATCGTACGCCCCAGAAAACATCGTCGCAAATTCCATTTTTTTGAATTGTGCTTCCAACTCCGCTAATTTCCGTTCAATTTCCTGCTCTCCTTCCCCAAGTCCAGCTAATATTTCAATATCCTCAATATCCTTCAATAACCCTTCCCATTCCCCAACTTCTTTTTGCAAATCAGAAACACGTTTCGTGATGAGTCGCGCATGTTCCCCATTCGACCAAAAATCAGGCGCGTTCATCTCCGCTTCATGGATCGCAATATCCGCTTTTACGCGATCAAGGTCAAAGTAACCCCCACGTTCGCAAAGCGCGCTCGCGGAGGGCTGAAATGAGAGAAAGGGTTGATGATGACATATAGGGGACCTCGTACATGACTTTTGCAGAGGTCACTAGGTTAAATTGACTTTAAAAACAACATAACACAATCATGAGCATTTATGAAAGAAAGTGGAATGTTTGGGTACTGTCCTATAAATCCTTTGTACGTATCTTTTATCGCATTACTTTTGTTGACCTTAACTTCATACGCCTGTTTTTCCCCAATAATAAAGTCAACCTCTTGATGATCTCCTGTTCGCCAAAACGCTATATCCTCTCCGGGATATGCAGAAAGGAGCGCACGATAGGCGATATTTTCCAACAGCATTCCTTTATCTATTCGTATATCGAATACATCAAAATTATTTGCGAAAAAATTCCGCAATCCTGTGTCATAAAAGAACGCTTTTGGCATTTTTTTAATCTCTTTCTTTTTATTATTAAAAAATGAATTGAGTAACACAATATGAAAGGACTTTTCCATAATGTGAATATACCGTTCAACGGTGGCTCTTGGAATATCGAGCTGATTACTAATGCTATTCAGATTCAATAAGCTTCCAACTTGATGTGATAAAAGTTTTAAAATACGCAAATAATTTTCTTGTGATGCGACATGATAGTCAAGAATATCTTTTTTTGTATAAGATTCTGCTAATTCTTGAAGTAATTCTCTTTTTTTCGACACCGTTTCTGCTAAAACAACCGCAGGGTATCCTCCATAGGTGAGATATTCGTAAAAAAGTGGTATTAATTTTTCTTGCGCAACCAAACCGTTCGGTGTAGACATTTGCGGATGGTTTTTAAACATCAAAAATTCATCAAAATCAAGACTTTGCATCTCATAAATATATTTCCTTCCCGCAAGAGAATCTTTAAATTTTTCATCGATATAAAACGCGCTCGACCCCGTTACAATCAACTTAAGATTCTCTTTGTAACTGTCGTACAGATATTTTATGACATGTGTTGGATCTTTGAGATATTGAATTTCATCGATAATCACCGTCGTTCTTTTCTTTAAATTAAGACTCCCAATAATTTGAAAAAGATTGTCTGGATTTTTATCGAGTAATTCTCGATAAGTAAATTGTTCAAGAGTCAGATAAAAAACCGTTTCCCCGTCCTTTTCTCGATCCTCCTGAAACTGCTTCATGAGCGTTGATTTTCCAACTTGTCGTGCTCCAACCACAATCAATACACGGTCATCTATAAACCGTTCAAGAAGCCATTTGAATGCTTTTTGGCGTATATACTTCATCTATTGTTATTATAGCATGCTTTAGATTAAATTACCAGAGTGTGGTGATTTAATCCAAGTACTGAAAATGACACTTTTTATCTAATTCTAAACAGACTCTTAACAAAAATCCACAAATTTAACTAAATTTGTGGATTTACAATGCTCGCTTTATATTCTAATCCGTTTTGCCCACTCTGCGAGCACGGGCATTTCCCACATCTTGCCGTTGAGCGCGTTTACGAACCCTAGAATAAGCAAGATGAGCAACCACACGGAGCCGAGCAACCAGACGATTGTGCCAAGTACCGGAACGATCTGACCGACCCAGAGCAAGATCCAGACAATCAACACCACAAGCGACTGCTTGCCATGGTGCTGCGCAAACGCCGAGTCTTTGCGTGTTAAAAGTGGAATAAGACAAAGGATTCCAAAATATCCGATCGCGGCGATGTACTTATCGTTTTGTGAAATAGTAGATTGTTCCATATCGCAAAATATTAGCAGGAATAACCAAAAAAGCCAAGATTTGATTCTTGACTTTTGTTTCTTTCTGTTAATACATTCCCATTCCCCCACCCATTCCACCTCCACCACCGTGGCCTCCGGCTGGTTCTTCTTTCTTTGGAATATCTGTGACTACACATTCGGTTGTGATGATCATAATCGCAATCGAAGCGGCATTTTGGAGAGCGAAACGGGTGACTTTTGCTGGATCGATGACACCTGCTTTGACAAGATCTTCGTAAATGTCGGTTGCGGCGTTGTAGCCGACTGAACCTGTCTCGTGCTTCACGCGTTCGACAACGACAGAACCGTCTTTACCGGCGTTTTGAGCGATCATGCGCATTGGTTCTTCGAGCGCTCGGCGCAAAATATCGAGCCCGACGCGTTCGTCTTTGTCTACACTAAGCTGGTCAAGTACTGATGCGGCGCGAATGAGAGCGACACCGCCTCCTGGCACAATTCCCTCTTCAACGGCAGCCTTTGTTGCAGCAACCGCGTCTTCAATGCGATGCTTTTTCTCTTTCATCTCTGTCTCTGTCGCGGCACCAACTTTGATGACAGCAACACCACCAGCAAGTTTCGCCATGCGCTCTTGCAACTTCTCCACTTCAAATTCAGATTCTGTACTCTCGATTTGCTTTTTGAGTGATGCGACGCGATCTTCAATAAGCTTCTTGTCACCTGCTCCACCGACAATCGTTGTATTCTCTTTGTTAGAAACAATTTTTGTCGCGCGACCAAGATCTGCAATCTGCGCCGTCTCCAATTTCAACCCGAGTTCTTCGGTAATCACCTTTCCACCGGTCAAAACCGCAATATCTTCGAGCATCGCTTTGCGGCGATCTCCAAATCCTGGTGCTTTGATAGCAAGTGTTGAAAACGTCCCACGTAGTTTGTTTACAATCAATGTTGTGAGAGCCTCACCATCGACATCTTCTGCGATAATAATTAATTCTTTCTTTCCTGTCTTTGCAATGCTTTCAAGCACGGGCAATATTTCTTGAATCGAAGAAATTTTCTTGTCTGTAATCAGAATATACGCATCTTGGTATTCCGCTTCCATGCGCTCGGTGTTCGTAATCATGTACGGAGCAATGTATCCCTTGTCGAATTGCATTCCTTCAACGACTTCTACTTCAATCCCAAACGACTGTCCTTCTTCAACGGTAATCACCCCATTTTCGCCAACCCTCTTCATGGCTTGTGCGATCACCGCACCAATTTCTGGATCATTTGCAGAGATGGAAGCAACTTGATTAATCTCATCCCCTTTAATCGGAGTCGCAATTTTCTTTATTTCTTGTACCAACGCTTCCACGCCTTTCTCGATTCCACGACGAAGTGCCTGTGGATTTGTTCCCGCCGTCACATTTCGCAACCCCTCTGCGATCATCGACTGCGCAAGAACCGTAGCGGTTGTCGTACCATCCCCAGCAACATCGTTTGTTTTCGAGGCGACTTCCTTCACGAGTTCCGCTCCCAAATTTTCAAACTTATCTTCCAATTCAATTTCCTTTGCGACGGTTACACCATCTTTTGTCACCGTCGGTGCGCCATATCCACGATCTAAAATCACATTGCGTCCTTTTGGACCAAGCGTCACCTTTACCGCATTTGCGAGCTTGTCGACACCACGCTTCAAAGCGTGTCGTGCATCTTCATTAAAAGCAATTTGTTTGGACATATTGAGAAATTGGATACGAAACTACGTAAAACCTACGTAAATACGTAAACAACGAAAATAAAATTTAATCAAACACTTTTGTACCTTTTGTATTTTTGTAGCCTTTACGTAATTTCGTATCCCCTTCCCCCCCCTCATTTCCTCCTATTCAATCACCGCCATTACGTCATCTGCTTTAATTACCAAATATTCCACCCCATCGATTTTCACTTCATCTGGAGCGTATTTTTTGAATACGACTTGGTCACCAACTTTAACATCTACAACCGAACGCTGACCATTTTCAAGCATGCGACCAGGACCAACCGCAATAATTTCCCCACGTTCTGGGCGTTCTTTATTAACCGTGTCTGGAATAATGATGCCAGATGCAGATTTTTCCTCCTTTGCGACTGGTTTGACGATCAAGTGATCACCGATAGGTTTAAGGGACATACTCGAGAGAAGTGAGCCGAATTCCGAATTTGTCCGAATATCCGAAAATAGAGAAAATTCTTTTATTCGTATATTCGGACAAATTCGAAATTCGGCTCAAACCTGTGTTTACTGTTTAGTGTTGGCAATCTTACTCCATGAGTGCTAATCGTCAAGGCCGTCAAACGGCCTCAAGATGCCCGGCTCTAAGAGCCGAGCGGTTTTAAAGCTGGATGTTTAATCTTCAGTGGTCAGTAATTTTATAGAGAAGGCAGTGGTGAGGGCTAGGATGATGAAACCGGGCCAGAGAGAAAAGAGGTAGTGGTCGAGGAGAGATAAAATGAGTAAAAGAAAGACGAGAGCCATATTCCCTGAGCGACCAGAGGGAGTCGAAGGGTTTGATGTGAAAGAAATAGTTAAAATTAATTTAAGAGAATACAGAAGAAAAACGAGACCTAGGATTCCTGTTTCGGCGAGAAACAGGAGAATGGTGTTGTGGATGGGTTGGTAGGCGTAAGTTGGGCGACCGGGAAAGACGGTTGCAAGCGCGAGGGTGTAATTTCCTGGACCAACGCCGGTGAAAATATTTTGTCGAATCACATCGTCCCAGTCACGATATCCGGAAGTGCGTTCAGAAATGGAAATTGATTCCAGACGATTCGACGGTTGAAATCGAGTAAAGATTGCTTGATGGAATAGGGTAGCGGTGGTGAGAACCGTCAGGGTCATGGATATCAGAAACCAGAATGCATGTCTGTCATTGTGAACAAGCGGAGCGACTGAAGCAATCTCTTGTTTGTCAGAACAGACGTGGGATTGCCGCGTCGACTGATGTCTCCTCGCAATGACGGTAGAAAAAATCCAGATAGCCAATCCAACCGCAAATGCAAGCCAAGCACTGCGTGAGAAGGTGAGAACGAAAGTGGAGGAGATCACTGCTACAAATACGGACGGGACTAAAGTCCCTAGGAATCTATTCTTAAGGACTTTAGTCTCTAGGAATCTATTCTTAAAGACTTTAGTCTCTAGGAATCTATTCTTAAAGACTTTAGTCTCTAGGAATCTATTCTTAGGGACTTTAGTCCCGTTCGAGTACCGGACAAGCCAACCACAGACAAACAACCCGACCGCAAGGTAACCTCCAAAAATGTTTGGATGTGGAAACGTGCCGTAACCTCGCAATAGCCGTCCTGACGTGGTTTCAACGACCGATGAGCCGAGCGTTGAGGCATCGTGCGAGGCGAGACCAAGACCAGAGTTTGCTGGAGATAGTCCTGTCAGCACTTGGTACCAAGCAAGAATGGATGGAATGATGAGTCCTGTCAAAAACGCGATCAGGACCTGTTGAAGTGACGTTCGTCGATCGATGAGAAGAAAAAACAGGGCAGTCGCTGCTATCATATGGAAAACGGTTCCAAAGGCAAGAGAGAGATTTTGCGACCACGCAACAGAAATCATCAAGGCGCTGAGCAGAAACATCGCGAGCTTTCCAAATCGTTCAAGGTTTGATGGAAGTTGAAATTGTCCACGCAATGCAAAAGCAATAAAGATCAGAACCTCGACAAGATAGATGCTGAGGCGGCCGTATTCCCAGACGTCTGTGCCAAGCGTGAGATCGCGAAAAATCCATCGAGTTTGCCATGGAAGGGCAAAGATGGAGGCATACAGAAAAATGTTGGCAAGATTCTGACGAGACACAAATTTTACATTTTACATTTTACTTCTAACATATCCCGATACTCTGCTCTGCGATCATTGTCGTGAAATTTGAGCATCTGATCTGTGACAACGACACGGGAATCTTTGTTCATCAGGGTTTTGATCTGTTTGGGAAGACGTTTGAGTTGAAACGATCGAGCAAGACGGTTCAGTCCTTCGACTCGCTTTGCTCGCTCAGGAAATAATAATGGTATTTGTTGTAAAAGTCTGAATAGTTTACTTCCTGAGCGAGTGAAGCGAGTCGCCCTTCGAGTGTCCTCATGGCGACCCTGAGGAATCGAATGGGTCGAAGGGCTTGCTGTGTGTGGCAGCACGGTCTCCGTCCACCGATTCGCCTCCCGAAACTTCTCCCAAACTCCACCGCGATCGAAGACTGGAACGAGCGAACTCGTCCAGTATGCAAGATACGGATCGCCACCTGGCAATCTGAGCGAAGAAAGGTCAAGTACATCGCTAGTCACAAAAAAAGAAAAACAAAATGGATCTATCCCCGACTTTCCTGGACGTTTTCCGAGTAACGCAAACGGTGTCACACAAAGGAGTCGTGCGAGCCAGATCATGCCTGGACGGGTTACGATAAACAGATCAATGTCAGAATCTGGACGCGTATTCCACCAGGCAAGCGTGTTCCCTGCCGCAATGGCTTCCACTCCAGGGACGAGTTTCAAATATCGGACAGCTCGGCGGAGTTTTTTGTATTTGCGGGTGGCGTCAAGGAAACGGTCTTGATGTGACGGGACTAAAGTCCCTTTGAACCCGTTATTCAAAGCCACTTTTTTACCCACCAAAGCTTTAGCGTCGGTGGGAGTGGCGTTCGACTCGGAAACCGCTTCATATACCTCCTCCAGTGTATACACACGATCTGGACTCAACATCCACTTCCAGATCTCAAAAACGGTCACGGGTGTTTCAAAAAGAGAAAACCATGTGACCGTTCTATGAATTACCTGTTCAAGAGGAGCGCGTGTTTCCATAACATTCTTCCTCCTTCAAACTTCTATTTTCCTTCACTTTTTTTCTTGAACACAAAATACTGTTGCAAAATCGACACGATGTTCATTGCCACCCAATAAAGCGTCAATCCACCTGGCAAAGAAAATCCGATAACGGTCGTCATGACAGGCATGAAATACAGCATCGACTTGTTCATGGCTTGAAGCATCTCTTCATCTTTGGCTCCTGATGTTCCTTGCACCTGCTTTGGAGGTCGGCTGGAGATGAGCATGCGTGTTTGAATGAACTGAAAAATTCCAGACAAAATCGCGAGTAAAATACTTCGTTCCCCCAAGTTCATTTTTCCAAGAAACATCGCGTCGATCGTTCCTGGATTTTCTACAAACTGATACAGCGCTCCTAGGGACTCTGCATGCAGTCCGTCGGACAGAACTTTATACAAAGCGATGAGAATTGGAATTTGAACAAGAATCGGCAAGCAAGATGAAAGTGGATTCACCTTCTCTTTGGAGTACAGCTCCATCATCGCTTTTGCAAGCGCCTCTTTGTTGTCTTTATGTTCTGCCTTCAATTCATCAAGTTTTGGTTGAAGATCTTGCAATGCTTTTTGCGATTTGAGCGACGCTTGCGTGAGTGGCCACAACACCAATTTTACAACAACGGTGAGCGCAATAATCGCAAATCCAATATCCGCACCAGGGATAACGTTGTAAAGCCAAATGAGAAGGTTAAACAACGGTCGATAAAGAACTTCATGGAATACGTTCATACTATTCAACATTCGCCTTTGACTCTTCTGGCACCTCTGGCTCCTTCGGCTCTTCTCCGGTCTTTTCTCCTACCTCTGCAATCGTTATCTTCCATCCGGTCAATTTTGTTGCGAGACGAACGTTTTGTCCACCCTTTCCAATCGCAAGCGATAACTGGTCTGGATTCACATGTACGATGGCGGATTTCTCCGATTCGTTCAACTCGACACGATTTACCTTAGCAGGAGCAAGAGCATGACTAATATACGACGCGGGATCTTCACTCCATTCAATGATATCAATTTTTTCGCCACCAAGCTCGGAAATAATCGTTTGAATGCGTGTTCCGCGCTGGCCAATACAGGCACCGATTGGATCGATTTGAGAATCAGTTGTAGAAACAGCAACTTTTGAACGTGAGCCTGGTTCGCGAGCAATGCCGTTAATTTTCACCCCACCTTCGGATGCTTCTGGAATTTCCATTTCAAACAATTTTTTCACAAACTCCTCGGAAGCACGTGACAACACAATCTGTGGACCTTTGGTTGTGAGACCAACTTGTGTCACAAAAACTTTTACACGATCTCCAAGCTTATATCGTTCGGTTGGAACTTGATCCTCGGAGCGAAGAATCCCAGCAATACGCCCAAGATCTACCAAAACCATCCGACCCTCCTGACGCTGGATCGTTCCGTTCAAAATTTGTCCTTCGTATTGTTTGTATTCATTAAACACCACTTCGCGTTCGGCTTCACGCAACTTTTGCGTGATCACCTGCTTGGCTGTCATCGCGGCCATACGTCCAAATTCTCCTGGCTGTGGCATTTCGATACGTAGGACATCTCCAATTTCTGAAGAAAATTTGAGTACCTTTGCGTCGGATAGCATGATGTCTGTTTTTGGATTGAAACGCGGACCTTCTACTTCCACAAGTTCGATTCCGGCTATGTCTTCTTTTTTTGCACGCGCTTCTTCCATACGCTTGGCAAATTCCTCAGCGCGCGCCTTGCGTTCTTCTTCCTTGCGTTCAAGCTCGGCCAAATCCATGTCTTCGACAACAGTCTTTACATCAAACACCTTTGTACTTCCTGTATCTGTATTAAACTCCGTTTCAATATTCTGATTTTTATCACCAAAATCCTTACGATACGCCGCGCCAAGAGCAGCTTGAATCGCTTCGATGACCGACTCATACGCAAGTCCTTTTTCCTCACAAATCTGACGAATCGCTTGTTCAATGGGAGATGGCATAGGAAGTAGCGTTTAGCGTTTAGCGTTTAGATAGGAATAAAAAACCTACCGTCTCGCGGCAGGTATCTGATAACACTATCCTAACATTTACCTGCTGGACCGTCAATGGCTTTCAGATGAATGATTTCTGGGTCCTGACCGTGGAAAATTCGGATCGCGATCACATCTAGTCGCCAGAATCGTTTTTCTAAACCGTGTTCGTCGAGGTAATTCTCTGCCGATGCTTTCATGTGACGAAACTTTGTTGCCGTGATTGCTTCTTCTGGATGTCCATATTCGTCACTCCGACGCGTTTTCACCTCGATAAAAACAATCTCATCCGCCTCTTCCCCAACAATATCAATCTCCCCAAAATGCGTCTCTGCATTTCGATCCAAAACACGCATCCCTTTCTCTTTCACATACGCGATCGCAAGATTCTCGCCAGCTTCACCAAATTTCTTGCGCGCATCTTTCATAATTACTTTCTTCGTTTCGGCAAATACTTTTCTTTTTCACGACGGTCTTTTTCTTTTGAACGCAATCCAGGAATAACCGCCTTGTTGTATTTCATAATCGTGACAATCCACGTGACGAGTCCGGCAATCCAAATGAGATATAGAAAGCGCGCGCCGAGTAATCGAATTTGTTCAAAACTGAAAAAGAACAAAATGACTGCAATAAAACCCATGGTCGAAAGCATCTCACAAATTCGACGGTACAAATTCGCTTCGTGACGATCAGTAGCATGCGGAAGTTTCTTGCGACGAATCACAACACTTGCGATGATCATGCCGATAAAAACAACGATGAGAAAACGACCTGCTCCTTCCCAAACGGTCGGAGGATTCATGGAGAGCCAGTAGGACGGTTGAAGGAGAGGACGAATGTCTAAGTTCATAAAGAAGAAGATTGAAGATTGAAGATTGAAGATGGAAGGATTAAACAGGAAAGAGGCACTATTCGTCAACCTAATGTGTTGAACACTTGGGCCCAGTGGAAGGGGCCGGCGTTAAACAGATGCTTGAGAAAAAAACCAGCTTTGGTGAGGACGTATTCAGTTTCTTGTGAGGAAACACGGTGTTCGAGTGGTGGACCAATCGCAGTTTTTTCTTTTACCCAGTCAATGAGCAGGAGTTTTCCGTCTGGACGAAGCAGTCGTTTGATTTCCGAAATCGCGTTTGGGGATCGCAACAAGACAGGAACAATATTTACGATGGAGATCAGATGCAACGTCCCGGGTGGAATTTTTACTCCCCCGACACGCTCGAAATCTCCCCAGACAAGCGAGATGTTATTTTTCGCTTCAATCTGCACACGCCCCTCAAGCGACGAAAGCGAGGATTTCAAAATATCAACGGCGTACACCTTCCCTTCTGGAGACACGATCTCTGAAGCAGGAAACACAAAATGCCCGAGCGGACCACATCCAAAATCTGCATAGTGCATGTTGGTTGTGAGCCCTGCTTGATGTAGGACCGTTTGTGCGTCAATGAGGGCGCGGCCAGAGGAGAGAATGGACATAGGAGAGGGTAGTTGGGGGTTGGTAGTTGGGGGGGGTGAGGAATTATCGGACGAAAACTTTTGCGAAGGCTCCGAGGATGTCGGAAATGATGTTGGTCATGATAAAAATACCGATGAACGCAACGAGAATAGCGAGGAACTTGTACGCTAAACGTGATTGACCACTCCCCATTTTTTCCTCGGCCCAATCGATCTCCCCAAACCATTCCATGAGCGTTTCTACTTTAAACATCATGAGAAGCCCAATTCCCATAACCACAAGCCCAATGGGGACACGAACGTACCAAATCATACCGCCTCAGTATAACAAAAAACCTCCTGGTTTCCCAGAAGATCATTTGGTGCGGATGAGAGGACTCGAACCTCCAAGCCATTGCTGGCACATGCCCCTCAAACATGCGCGTATACCATTCCGCCACATCCGCATTTTTTACGTACCGGCACTATACATAAACCCTATTGAATCTTCAAGGGATGGCTTGCCATGCACCTTACATGGTGCGTGGTGGGCGCTAAGGGATTCGAACCCCTGGCCTACTCGGTGTAAACGAGTCGCTCTAACCAGCTGAGCTAAGCGCCCTAAAATTTTCTCCCTCGCCCTGAAATCACTCGCATAACCCCTTCTTCGATCCCAATATCAAATCTCGTCCCCATCATTTCTTCTCCATCTGCCACAACGGCGATTGGCTTTTCGGAGCGAATCGCAAGCTGTGTAAGCGGGAGAACACTTTCGCATATCGTGCGGCGACCGAGCCAGCCCTGTTTGACTCCGACACGTATGACTGTTTCGAGCCGGCCATCTGTAGGATCAGAGACATGTTCGGTATTATACTCATCTTCTGCTAAATTGCGAACTTCAAGTGATCCTGACTCATCTGGAGTGATACGATACAGCCCGTCGCATGTGAGTTCTGATCGGAAATTTGCAACAGAAAGTGATGTCAAAAACCGTTTTCCATTCACAATCCCTGCATCAATCGTCTCGACAATCCGCGCAGACAACACATCACATGCCGCAACTCCTTCTGGAACTCCGAGCAGTTTCGCAAGGGTGTTTGGAGACCCAAGCGGAATGATACCAAGCACCGCATCGGTTCCAGAAACAACATCAATCACTTTGTGCAACGTCTCATCATTCCCCACGGCAATCACACTTTTTGCACCACGACGAATTTCATCTCGCACCATTTCTTGGACATTGCGAAAAAGAGCCATGCGGACTGTTTTTCCCGCAAGCCCAAGATCGGTCAAGCGATTTTCGATTTCAAGAAGCTCTTTCTCGTATCGCTTGTCCTGCGTAAATTCGTCGTAGATGTAGCAATACA
>CAYYFM010000047.1:0-14305 GCA_964471375.1 uncultured Gammaproteobacteria bacterium | reverse complement strand
TTTAGATCCGCAAAATCCGCTTGGTCGATTAAGAAAAGAAGAACTGCTTCTACGCATCACTACATTGGTTGCAAGACATGGAAACAAAGATGACCTTCAGCGAGTTTTGGATATGAATACCAAACCGAAAGCCGGTCTGATTACCACGATTGTGCCAGAGCTCGTTGCACGAGAGAGAGACGAAGAAGCATTTCAACTCGCGGCGTTAAATGAAAAGGAATCAGCGCATGTTGTTTTTGAAACGTATGTAAATCTTGGAATGGCACAAGCAAATAAATCGCGTGATTCAGACGTTGCTCTTGAAAAAGCGCTCAACAGTAAGGAAGATATTCTTCTTCCTTACAGTCGGTTACGATCCCAGCTAAATCTTTCGCGTTTTTACCTCGCACGAAAAGATGGTGAGATGGCAAAGAAAATGGTCAGCGATATTTCTCAAGCAGAAATTGTTGGATTGTCGCCTCCAGAAAAAGCTGATTTCACCGTGTATCTGACCTCGCTCGCAAAAAACTTTGTAGATTCCCATGAAGATCCACAGCTTGTTCTTGATCGTTTGGAAATCATTGCTGGATACAAAGCAGGCGCTGACCTTGTGCATCATGAGTTACAACTCGCGGAGGTGACACAGATGGCAAAGAAGGATTTTGAGCTTCCTCTCATGTATGCGCGTGAGACAGCGGAAGGGTTGGAAGATTTTGGATTATTACTCTTAGTTGCAGAGATGGCTGTCAAACTTGGATCGGAATATGCAGATATAGCGTTTCGTAAGATTTATTTTTATGCTCGGAAATCTATCCACGTCGATTCAGCGGAGGAGATACGAATTATTTCGAGTGTGATTTTAAAAAAAATGTCATTACGATTGGATATCACAAAAGATTTGGAATTATTCGATCGTGTTGTTCAGAAAAATAACGAGTTTGCATTTGTTTCCCTTGAAGCATTCTCGCTCAAAATGCAGCTCGTAAATATCCTTCTTGATCGCGCGGAGGCAGTCGAGCGAGAGATGGCAAAAACATGAACAAGCAATGGATCACATCTGAATCGGCGCCAGAAGCGTTTCGGGTTGCGTTTCCGGAGATGCATCCGGTTGTTTTATCTTTGCTTTGGAATCGTGGAGTGAGGACGCAAGCAGACATCGATCTTTTTTTTGGCCCTGATTGGGATCGAGATGTGCACTCACCGTGGTTGTTTCGGAATATGAAAATGGCTGTTGAGAAGGTGTTTGAGGTGCTGAAGGCAGGCGAGATGATTACGGTCCATGGAGATTATGACGCGGATGGGGTTTGCGGATCAGCCGTACTGATTTCGACGTTGCGGGATTTGTGTCGGGCATTTGTCGTAGAAGGGTCTCATGGTTTTGATGAAACACAGATAGGATCATTTATTCCAGATCGGGAAAAGGATGGGTATGGAATGTCCGTCGCAACGGTTGAGCATTTGCATGCGCATGACAAAACGAAACTGATCATCACCGTTGATTGTGGTATTTCGAATAAGCCGGCGATTGATCGTGCAAAAGAACTCGGGATTGATACGATCGTGTGTGATCATCATACAATGCCTGCCGAGCTTCCAGACGCGGCGATTCTGATTCATCCGCTTGTGCCGGGAGAGACGTATCCGAACAAGACGCTTTGCGGAACAGGGGTTGCGTTCAAGCTCGCATGCGGGATTCTGGAAGCGGCAAGGCGAAGACAGATAATCGGCTCCCGTAACCACCCCCAACCCCTCCTTGAAAAGGAGGGGAGTCAGGTTTTTTTCGATGAACCGTCGTCGCAAACTCAACCTCAGTTCTGCTCCCCTCCTTTTCAAGGATGGGCTAAGGGGTGGTTACAGGAGATTCCCGACGGTCACGAAAAATGGCTCCTCGATCTGGTTGCGATTGCGACCGTGACAGATGTCATGCCACTGACAGGTGAAAACCGTCTGCTCGAGTCGTACGGCCTTAAGGTTCTCAATAAAACAAAACGTGTCGGGCTTCGGAAACTGATCGAGATTTCAGGAGGAAAACTTGGTGAACTCGACACATACTCGGTCGGGTTTCAGATCGGGCCGCGGATCAATGCGGCTGGACGCATGAATCACGCAAGTGCTGCGCTCAATGTCTTACTCGAGGAGGATGAATTGCGAGCAACAGTGCTTGTGAACGAACTGAACGCGTCGAATATTGCAAGACAGAAAGCGTCGGATCAGATGTATAAGGAGGCACTGAGGAAGATAGAAGATCGAAATTCGAAATTCGAAGAGAAGCTGATCATCGTCACAGGCGACGGATGGTCTGCAGGACTTGTTGGACTCGTTGCAGGAAAACTAGTGAATCAATTTGGAAAACCGGTGTATGTGGTTGGACGATCAACAGAAGGAAAATATGTTGGTTCAGGACGGTCGGTGGAAGGCTTCGATGTTACCGATTGTTTGCGGTCAGCCGCAGACGATCTCGATAAATTTGGCGGACATCCACAAGCGTGTGGATTTTCTGTTACGGGTGATGAAAAATTCGAACGTGCCTCACAAAAAATGTACGCGTTTGCAGAGCAGATGCTGAAAGATCGCGAGCTCGTTCCAACAATCAAGGTTGATGCAGAAATCGATCTGTCTGACGTGACGTGGGATCTTCTTGATCAACTTCAACGTTTCGCCCCATTCGGTGAAAAAAATCCAAAGCCACTTTTTTCCTGCACGGGTGTTTCTATTTCAAATATTGGGACGGTCGGAGCTGACGCCAAACATCTACGCCTGACGGTTACATCGGCAGGTGGTAAGATGGTCAAGATGATCGGCTTTGGATTCGGTGAATGGACACAGAAAGTCCGTCTTGGTGATAAAATTGACGTCGTGTTTGAACTCGGAGTGAATGAATGGAATGGAAATAGAGAATTGCAGTTGAGGGTCGTGGATATGAAAAAGTCGTTGAGTTGTTGAGTCGTTAAGTCGTTGAGTCGTTGAGTCAATAAGTCACTCAATGACTATTACTCTATGAAAGTTCGAATCTATACCGACGGTGGGTCACGTGGAAATCCTGGGCCTTCTGCGTCTGGGGCCGTCATCAAATCGATTCGAAGCGGATCGGACGGGGAAATCCTCGCAAATGTTTCGCGTTATCTTGGGATCACCACGAACAATCAAGCGGAGTACACCGCAATCATTATTGGACTTGAGCGAGCAAAAACGCTTGGGGCGACTGACGTTGAAATGCTCATGGATTCAGAACTTGCGGTTCGACAACTTACGGGTGTGTATAAAGTTAAAAATGCAGAAATTGCGAAACGTTTTCTCGAAGTTCACAATCGTATTCAAGATTTCAAACAGGTTACCTTCCGACACATTCCGCGCGAACGTAACAAAGAAGCCGATGCACTTGTGAATCAGTGCATTGATAAGCAGTTGACGGGAGGATCTAGGGATTAGAATATAGGATTTAGGATTTTCCTCCCCCCACATCCCACATCTCCTTCCCCACATTCCTTTTTACATGCTATACTACCCTCACTATGAGTTTCTTTGGAGGTAAAACTGCACACACTTATATTGGGGTCGACATTGGCGCGTCAGGGCTCAAGGTTGTTGAGTTGGCGAATGAAAAAGGCCGCGCAAAGTTGATGACGTACGGTTACACCGAACGCTTGCCTGGGCAGTCGATGATTTCTCCGTTTGATGATCCGAAAGGAACGGGCGAAATGCTATTGAAGTTGTGTAAAAAGGCTGGGGTGAAATCGAATAAAGTGATGGCAGCACTCCCGCTCACGAGCGTTTTTTCTGCAATCGTGAGTGTTCCACGCATGAAGCATGAAAAAGAAATGCAGCCATTGGTGGACGCGCAGGTCGGAAAGCTAACACCGTTGCCGCTTTCCGAGATGGTGACGTATTCCACATATATTGATGGTTTTGATAAGAAAGTGCCAAAGGATCCAAAGGGGCCAGATGAGCCAAAGGATAAGGATGCGAAACCTTCGGATCATGTTCGAGTGCTTGTTACGGGGGCGGCGAAGTCGTTGGTGCAAAAGTATATTGAAATATTTCGATTTGCGAAGTTGGAGTTGCAAGCGATTGATACAGAATCGTTTGCGTTTGTGCGCTCGTTAATTGGAAAGGATAAAAGTCCGATTGCTGTTTTGGATATTGGTTCAACACGTACGAGTATTACGATTGTAGAAAAAGGAATTCCTGTATTGAATCGCTCTGTGAGTTTGGGTGGAACGGCTGTTACGAAACGCATCATGGATCAGATGCATGTGTCTGAAGTGCAAGCCGAACAGATAAAACTCGATCTTGGAACCATGGCAGGGAGTAGTGCGGGAGGAGTCGGTGGATTGCCTTCTGTTCTTGAAGCGGTGATGCAACCGATGCTCAATGAAATTAAGTATGCGTTTCAGCTGTATGCTGGGATGGAACTAACGGAGTATAAGAAGGTGGAAAAAATTGTCCTCACAGGCGGTTCCTCTCATCTCCCGAAGGTGATAGAATTCTTGAAAGAGTCGCTCAATTTGAATGTGTATCGAGGGGATCCATGGGCAAGAGTTGTATTTCCTGAAGATATGCGTCCAGCACTCGACGAGATTGGACCGAGGATGAGTGTGAGTATTGGATTGGCGATGCGAGAGATCGAATGATGCTAAGGCATCATGGTGCGAATAACAAATCGACTACAAATTCTACAAATGCTACGTATGGTTACGAATAAAAATGGATTTACACTTATTGAAATACTCGTTGTTATTCTTATTATTGGAATTATTGGGACGTTGGCGGGGGTGGCGGTGAATGCCGCACGATCAAAAGCTCGCGATGCGACGAGGCTTTCGAGTGTTCGACAAACACAGTCTGCCCTTGAGGATTATTATAACGAACTGAATACCTATCCGCCTGGCTCAGGTTTACCACTTGGGGACTCTACACAAAGTTCCTGTTTTGGAACGAATGGATTTGCCTCAAATTGCTCGTCAGCCGATCGCGTGTTCCTGCGAGTTGTTTCTGGATCGATCGACAAGGGACTTGAAGGGGTTGCGACCTGTGGGGAACCGGCTCACAATGCGTTTTGTTATTCGATGATGGAAAGTGGTTTGACGTACGGGATTTCGTTTGAATTAGAAAATGGACTTCCACAAGTAGGTTTAATCGCTGGAATCAACTGTGCCTCGCCAGACGGAATGAAGGCAGGAGCGTGTAACTAAGAGTCATCGAACTATGTATCTCGGTGCATTCATCTTTTTAATCGGCTTGTGTGTTGGAAGTTTTTTGAACGTTGTTATTTTTCGTACCCGCAACGAACGATCAATCGTTCGGGGACGATCGCGATGCACCGTCTGCCAAATTGAATTAAAACCAGGTGAGCTAATTCCTGTATTTAGCTTCCTTTTTTTGCGTGGACGCTGTCGCATGTGTGCTTCAAAAATTTCTGTTCAATATCCACTCGTGGAGTTTGTAACAGGCTCATTATTTTTGCTATTTTTTTTGCGATACACACAAGGATTTGCTCTTCAGGATTATATCAACAGCTCAAATATCGGAATTGCCTTTTTGCGCGATATTGTCTTTGTTGCATTTCTCATGATCGTGTTTGTGTACGATTTACGCTACGTCGAAATTCTTGATCGTTTCACGGTTCCAGCCATGGGATTTGCGCTTGTGATGAACTTGATTTTAGGTGTCGACGCCGAATCACTTTTACTTGGTGCGTCGGTGCTTGGTGGATTTTTTCTCATTCAGTACACGATTTCAAAAGGACGCTGGGTTGGTGGTGGCGACATCCGCATGGGTCTTCTCATGGGACTTATGCTCGGCCTGCGTGACGGTCTCATGGCCCTGTTCATCGCCTACCTCATCGGAGCCGCCTTCGGACTCGCGCTCATCGCATTCAAACGCGCCAACTGGAAAACAGCTATCCCATTCGGGACGTTTCTGTCCATAGCAACCGTGATCGTGTTGCTGTTTGGGAAACCGATGCTGTATTGGTACCTAGGGTTGTTCATGTAAGGACACAAATGATAAATGCCTACTCATGCTGCAAATTTTCGAATGACCACAAATTGTTATTCGCAGCCACTTCTTTATTGTGCTTCATGCGAAATAAAAATCCTTACTGATTCAGTAAGGACAGGTTGCATCACGCCAAGAGATCTTCGCGTGTCACTTCGCCTGAGAAGATCGGGGCCAGCGCTCGGCAAAGGATCTGGAAGTTGTGCCAGGCTTCGTTGCGAGAGATGATCGTGTGTGCGTCGAGCATCGAGGCGAGCGTCGTTCGCACACGAGGAGCCACGTCAAGCATTTCACCCCCAGAACACTTTTCCGCGATCACACGCAAACGATTGAATGTGTTTGACCACGAGAGAGACGAGAACGACGTCGTGAAATCATCTCCCATCGTTCGTGCCAAGTACGCAGCAATTTTGCGGATGTCGAAGCCCCAGATTCTGTTGCTGGGGTATCGGTTGGCGATCGTGTCATCTTGTGAAACGAACGCCGCGGTGCGGAACAGTCGAAGGACGTTATGGACGAGGATGATTCGATCGACACGTACAGGTACTTCACCCGTAAGCATGTTCGTCTCGAGTTTGGTTTGCGGATCGCATCCATCGAAGGTATGCGGAAGGACGTCATCAGGAGACACAGCGGGAGCAAATGGCGGCATCTGGAATTTCTCCGAAATCAGCCGGAATGACTGAATTTCTGAAAAAGAATATCAGATGAGACGGTTTCTGTCAATCCTGCATTGTGTTACAATCTTTCCTGTATGACGCGTCAGGAAGCAGAAAAACGGATAGAAAAGCTGAGAGAAACGATCGATCAGTACCGGTACGAGTACCATGTGCTCGACCGTTCTTCGTTATCTGACTCTGCGCTCGATAGTCTCAAACATGAGCTGTACAAACTTGAACAGCAATTTCCTGATTTGATTACGTCAGATTCTCCAACACAACGCGTCGGAGGAAAGCCGCTTGAAAAATTCTTAAAAGTTACTCACGACCGACCCATGTTCTCCATGGAAGATGTGTTCACCCGCGATGAGTTTGAGGATTGGTTGGAAAGAGTCAAAAAATTTTCGAAAACTCAATCACTCAATCACTCAATGACTTTTTCACTTTTCTTGATGCCCAAACTTGACGGTCTTGCCGTCTCGCTCGTCTATGAAAATGGACAGCTCAAATCTGCCGCCACACGTGGAGATGGAAAAATCGGCGAGGACGTCACGATGAATGTGCGGACGATCGAAAGTGTGCCGCTTAAGGTTCACAGCCACTTTTCCACCAGAGGCGGATCCGCGTTTAGCGGAAGTGGCGTCCGTACAGACGGGACTAAAGTCCCTGGGAACATTGAAGTTCGTGGAGAAGTTTACATTTCGACGGATGATTTTCGAAAGCTGAATCAAGAACAGGAAAAACGTGGAGAGGAAAAGTTTGCGAACCCTCGCAATGCTGCCGCTGGTTCAGTACGTCAGCTTGATCCAAAAATCACGGCATCGCGACATCTTTCTTTTGTTGCATGGGATCTCGTGTCTGATCTTGGGCAGAAAACTCAATCTGAGGAATGGGATTTATTGCGTCAGATCGGATTTAAACCATCTCCAGAATCGATCGTGACGTCATCGATCGACGAAGTGGAACTACACTGGAAGCGTTTGCAAAAAAAACGTGATAAGATTGGATTTTGGGTTGATGGAATGGTTGTGCGTATTAATGATAATGCGATCTATCAAGAGCTTGGTGTGGTCGGAAAAACTCCTCGCGGGTTGGTTGCTTGGAAATTTCCGGCCGAAGAAATGACGACGATCGTGAAAGATATTCAGTGGTTTGTCGGACGGACAGGAGCACTTACTCCTGTTGCGGTCTTTGATCCAACGTCGCTTGGTGGAACCACCGTCCAGCACGCGTCGCTTCACAACATGGATGAGATTGAACGACTGGACGTACGTGTTGGAGACACGGTTGTGATTTATAAAGCAGGGGATATTATTCCTAAAGTTAAGGAGGTTCTGAAGGGTCTGAGGGTTAGAGGTTCCGAGGTTATGAGAGCCCCGACGAGCTGTCCGATTTGTGGATCTCGAGTGACACGTCAAGAGGGGGAAGTGGCGATTGTGTGCACGAACAGAAAATGCTTGGCGCAAAATCAAGAAGCGATTTTGCATGCGGCGCGTGCATTTGGAATTGACGGACTTGGACCAGCGATTGTTGCGACATTGATGGAACAGAATTTGATTCAATCTGCTCCGGATATTTTTCTGTTGACCCCCGATGACCTGAAACATCTTGAAGGATTTGGAGATGTATCCGCAAACAAACTTGTCGTACAAATTCAATCTCAAAAATCTCTTTCTCTTGCAAAGTTTATTCTCGCGCTCGGCATCCCAAATGTTGGTGAAGAAACCGCGCGAGATCTCGCCGAGCATTTCGGTTCGCTCGACAAGATCGTCCGTGCGGATGAGATCATGCTGACGTCGATTGAAAATATAGGTACAATTGTTGCGCAAAGTATCGTTGAATTTTTTCAAGATGAGCAGAATCAGGAGTTGGTGAAGGCGTATCTAGTAAACGGAATTCAAATCATTTTGCCTTCCATCCGAAGGCCGTCCGACGGCCTTAAGCCTTATGCCTCTTCGCCTTTCTACACCTTGTCCTTTGTCTTGACTGGTACACTCGAAACGTTATCTCGTGATGAGGCAAAGGAAAAAATCCGCGAGCTCGGCGGATCTGTTTCTGAATCTGTCAGCAAAAAGACCGGTTTTGTCGTTGTTGGAAACGAACCAGGCTCAAAAGCAGACAAAGCCAGACAACTGGGCGTCTCCGTCTTGTCGGAACAACAGTTTCTCGCTATGCTTGAGTCCAAACGCCACTAAAGTGGCTAAGAAATCATGTTCAAAGGGACTTTAGTCCCGTACGCCCTATGCTTACAGACACAGACCTTCTTCACATTGCGAAACTCGCGCGACTTCGTGTTGAACACGAAGATCTTCCACGTTATTCCGAACAGGTTGGTTCTATTTTAGAATACATCGCGAAATTACAAGAACTTGATACCGAAGGAATTCCAGAGCTTGCTCACGGTGCAGGACTCTCTAATGTGTTTCGAGTAGATGAAGTGATTTCATCTGATCGTGACGTGCAAGCACGGATCATTGCCGCGTTTCCCCACAAAGAAGGAAATCTTCTTGAAGTCCCCGCTGTTTTTTCAGATCGAACAGAATAATTATGCAAACTGCAATTCAAATCGCCCGCGATATTCGTGAAAGGAAACGTTCGAGTGAAGAAGTGGTGAAGGAATCACTTGATCGCGTTGAATCTCAGAATGGAAAATTAAATGCAGTTCTTGGAGTTTTTTCAGATGCTCTGGATCGAGCGCGTGATATTGACCGCCGTCGTGCCGCAGGCGAGGACGTTGGAGTCCTCGGGGGCGTCCCTGTTGTTTTGAAAGATAACATGTTGGTAAAAGGAGAACGTTGTTCTGCAGGATCAAGGATTCTTGAAAATTACGATGCAACGTACGATTCGACAGTTACGAAACGTCTGCGCGATGCAGGAGCCGTCTTGATCGGTCGCGCGAATATGGATGAATTTGCCATGGGCTCTTCGACGGAAAATTCGCATTACGGTCCAACAAAAAATCCATGGGATACATCCTGTGTTCCGGGCGGATCGTCGGGTGGTTCAGCGGCATCTGTTGCGGCTGGATTTGTTCCACTCGCTTTTGGATCTGACACAGGCGGATCGATTCGTCAGCCTGCATCGCTCACAGGAATCGTTGGGCTCAAACCAACATACGGTCGCGTGTCACGTTACGGACTCATGGCCATGGCATCAAGTCTCGATCAGATCGGACCGTTTGCACGGACCGTTGAAGACGCCGCACTTGCGTTGTCTGTGATTCAAGGTGATGACGCGCTGGACGCGACGACGGTTGCTGATGCGGACGTTTCTGTTCCAGAATTAATTGATCGTGATGTGAAAGGACTGCGCGTGGGTGTTCCAAAAGAATATTTTGTGGAAGGGATGGATGAGCGTGTACGACAAAGTGTGATGGATGCTGTTTCGGTTTTTGAAAAAGCGGGCGCAGAAATTATCGACATCTCTCTTCCTACTTCGCCGTATGCTCTTGCGGCGTATTACGTCGTCATGCCGTGCGAAGTTTCTTCAAACCTCGGACGATTCGATGGAATTCGGTACGGATATTCTTCGAGTGGATCAACACTACTCGACACCTACGAACATTCTCGTGGGGAAGGGTTTGGAAAAGAAGTCCAGCGTCGCATCATGCTGGGAACGTTTGCGTTGTCGAAAGGGTATTATGATGCGTATTACAAAAAAGCGTTGAAAGTGCGTACGTTATTAAAACGGGATTTCGACGAAGCGTTTCAGAAGGTCGACGTGATAGTCGGACCAACATCTCCATCGGTCGCATGGAAACTCGGCGAAAAATTTGCGGACCCGCTCGCGATGTATCTCTCCGACATTTATACCGTTTCTGCCAACCTCGCCACGGTCCCTGCCATGTCAATTCCATGCGGATTTGTCGACGGGTTACCGGTCGGGTTACAGCTGACAGCAAAGCCATTCGCAGAATCAACTTTGTTCCGAGCTGGAGCATTTTATCAGTCAGTCACGGACTGGCACACGCAAACCCCATGATTCCTTTTTTCCAATTTCTCACGATATCTGTTGGACCAATAACGTTGCAAGTCTGGGGCTTGTTTGTCGCATTTGGAATCCTGACAGGAACATGGACTGCCGCTCGGATGGCAAAACGACGGGGGCTTGATCCGTCCGTGGTCTGGGACGTGGCTGTTTGGATCGTAGTCGGCTCCATGATCGGCGCGCGCCTATTCCATGTTCTCGTTTACGATCCACAAACGTATCTGTGGGACCCGATCCAGATTTTTCAGATTTGGAAAGGCGGTCTCTCCATGTTTGGCGGTCTCATCGGTGCCACGCTCGCTGGTGTCTGGTATCTTCATCGAAAAAAACTTAATCTGATCCAGTGGTGTGACACGCTCATGTATGGCCTCCCGATCGGTATTGGCATCGGCCGCATTGGCTGTTTTCTCATCCATGATCACCCAGGCACACTCACTCACTTCATCCTCGGTGTCCGATTCCCAGACGGAATTCGCCATGATCTCGGACTGTACGAGTCCATGTACGGATTCACGCTTGCAATCATTTTTTTCTTTCTCGCAAAACAGAATGCAAAACCACCGACGTATCTTGTTACGTTTCTGATCTCGTATGGTATTTTTCGATTTGCCGCCGATTTCCTCCGCATTCTCGACACAAAATATTTCCGTCTAACCCCTGCGCAGTATTTGTCGATCGCGATGGTTATTTCTGGGTTCTATTTCTTATCTCGTTTGTTCCTTAAGCGAAGCGCAGCAAAGTCGAAGAGCTCGCTTTAACCTTATGCCCTCAGAATCTTCCATCGATCAATCAAAAGCCGCTGGCATGTGTCCGCATGGGAATTTTCTTTCTTCGTGTACTTTTTGTATTAAGGAAAATCAGGCCAGCAGGGAGATGGAAGCGTTTGTGATCGAACAGCTAGAACGTGAATTGTCAGCCGAACGCAAAGCCGAAATGACGAAGCACCTCACAACCGTCTTGGACTTTTTTGATGATGCAGAAATACCCGTTTATCTCGCCGGAGGTGGCGGTCTTGATCTGCTCGATGGAGAATGGAATCGCGATCATCAAGATTTGGACATGGCAATTTTTAAAAAAGATGCGCAGAAATTTTACGACGCGGCGATGAGAGCAGAATTTCGTCTTTCAGATTATTTAGATCAGGAAAATAAATCGCTGACGATTGACGGAATTATGTCCGCTGATCGGCACAATGCGCTCGTTCATCAAGGAAACGAAAAAGGCGAAACGTTTGAAATTATGTTTCTGGATGAATCTGCTGACACACGCGATCTTTACGATCAAGCTCCTGTCGCTGTGTTCGATGGGAAGGAAATCAAATTACAACCACCAGAAGTTATCGTGTTTCACAAACTGAAGGACGGTCGAAGAAAAGATTTTCGAGATGTAAAAAAAGTGTGGGAAAAACTGAGTGAACAACAACAAAAAAATATCACAGATTTATTGCAGATCGGAAATACCCATTTTGTGATTGACGGAAAAGAGACACAGGATATTACAACACTTCTAGAAATTGCGAATAAAATAGATGTAGAAAAACACACGAAATTTTTTCAGGAAAATCTGAAACGAATTGAAGACCAGATATATCAAGAACTGATGGCGCGTTGCGACGAAATTTTTGAACTCAAACAAACCGTTGCTGATCGACAGAAATTTTTCGAAGCTATGGCAGAAAAATACCACGGCCTCATGCCGGAACAACGCGTTGTCCTTGAAGCAATGACAAACGTCCTCTACAGCGATACACCATCAACGCTCGATCAATTCAAGTCCTGGGCAAAGCAGGAGGTGAACAAAAAAAATGAATTCAAAAAACGTGCTCTTTACGAATACGTCTCCGAAAAGCTCTGGACAGTTAAGTAACGACGGATACTAAAGAACGGACGGTTGACAAATCGTCTGTTTTTTGTTAAGCTACTCGCTCGTTTTATCGTCCCAAGAAAGGCACTTTATGGATGTTTTTCTTGGTACGGGCAAATGATTGTTCTGACCAAACTGGAGATTTCATGAACGATGGTCCTGTCGGTGTGGTGAATGCGAGCGCTCTGGTGCTCATTCCTGACAACCTTCTTCAACGAACGTTTAGTGATTGTGATCATGGGAACTTGATCAAGAATCCGGAATCCGAGATCGACGACAGCGAGTGTCGCGTCGAACCTGAATCGCTCGAAGTCGAGCTTCGGATTCGCACCAAGTGGTCCAGGGATTGGAGGCATGATGACCAGAAGCGTGGTGAAGGCTGGAAGTCCTCATCGCATTTCCACAGGTCGTGGGAGCGGCATCTCGGAAACGCTCGACGGCTCGCGAACATGGGTCGCGGCGAACGAGCGGGAGTCGTTGCAATCTTCAACGCGCTTCCGAAGGCTCGGTTCTGGATGTCTGTCTACGATCGTCCCGTACCGCTCGTTTGGGAGCTCGAGCGCATTGACCATGACAGGGAACGCGAGCTTCAGCGGACCGACGATGAGCTGTTCGATGAGGAAGAAGAAAGCTGGGACAATGATTGGTACGACGATCATTACTACGACATGACCGAAGAGGAACAGTGCGAATACCTTTCGTACTGTCTCGACCGTTACGTTTCGCTTCGTGAGCTTCGTCGCTCGTTCGCGGTCGAAGCTGATTTCGAAGACGTCGGAACCAATTGGTTCGACGATGATATCGACTGGGCGGATCCTTCCCTCGACGAACTCGAGGAATGGGAGTCCGATCGGTACTGGGAGGATCGCATGACGGATGATCCCACCAATGAAGAATTGGATGATCAGAATGTGTTCGAAGCTGAGTGGGAAGAATTCATCAAGGATGACGAAGAAACAGAAATCGAGTTCGAGTGGGACATCCCATCCGATTCGATCGACGACTTCGACGATCCTCGCGAAGATCTCCCGAAGTTCGTACGCATCCGTCGCCAAGCAACTCGCTAGCCCTGAACCTCCACGGAGGTTCGTTTTTTTTGTTAAAATTGAAGGAAAATCTGTTGTCAAATCAGGTAGAGCATGCTAATGTCTGGTCGATGAAATCATCAAGGCCTTATCGTCTAAGGGCTAGGACGGCTCCCTCTCACGGAGCAAATCGGGGTTCGAATCCCCGTAGGGTCACCAAAAACGACTGCTTTTCACAAGCAGTCGTTTTTTGTTTTGAGAATATCACTATCTGACCGTCACTTACGATCTGACCGTCACTAAGACGATCTGACCGTCACTTAGTGACGGTCAGGGTCCCTTAGTGACGGTCAGGGTCCACTCCCCCCGTCTATAATCTCGAACCTCGCATATAGGGTTCGTTTTTTTGTGACGATCATGCCTTTTGCAGAAATCTCTGTTGTGAGTTACTCTGAAACGAGAGGAGATTACAATGATCTTTTTACCTGATGACGATCAGACTCGATCAACATTTATGATGGAATTCTTGTCGGATGTATCGATGACATCAGCTACAGCTGTTTTAGGGAAACAAAGGGGAAGCCGTGGACGTCGACCTGGCAAGCCTGATGCGGGTCTAGGTGGTGATCCGTTGGCAAGACGTGTGCTTGCAAACATGCGATCGATTGCTCGGATGATTGCAACGATTACAGATCCAAAATGGACGGGAAAAGATTGGTCTGTGAAACGGTTTGTGGCGCATACGATCTATCTCATGCACCGAGAAATTCCAAACGCAAAAAAATTGAAGAGATT